>NZ_LZMG01000049.1:0-3037 GCF_001673615.1 Mycobacterium sp. 1245499.0 | reverse complement strand
TTTAGCCTGCAAAAACTCTGGTGCGCGATACTGGGATTGAACCAGTGACCTCTTCCGTGTCAGGGAAGCGCTCTCCCGCTGAGCTAATCGCGCCGGGAAACCAAAAGCTTGGAGGTGGAGACGGGAATCGAACCCGTGTGCACGGCTTTGCAGGCCGTTGCCTCACCACTCGGCCACTCCACCGTTGGGGTCCACGCCACTTGCACCTTCGAGCGGATGACGGGATTCGAACCCGCGACCCTCACCTTGGCAAGGTGATGCGCTACCAACTGCGCTACATCCGCGCGCCTCGGACGACATCGTCGCCCGGTGCGAAGCACGACGATAGTCCACGTGAGCGGGCACATACAAATTTCTTGGTACGAGCCGTGTCTAGGCTATCGCGTCGACCCGTCACACGATGCGGCCGGTATTGTCGGGGCCGGCGCGTGCTAGTCTTCGACGTCGTTCGCCGTCTCGGCGCCGGTCCCGTGGCTCAGTGGGAGAGCGTCCGCTTCACACGCGGAAGGTCGCTGGTTCGATCCCAGCCGGGACCACCAATCACCGCAGGTGAAAGCGCTCCACCCGGGCGCCGGCCGCCAGTGTGACGGCTCGATGCGGCCGACCGGCCCCAATCCAACGGCCCCCGTCGCCGGTTCGTATTGCAGGTGCCTTCCAGCCCCGATAAGTTCGCTGTATGCGAACGTGCGCCGGGTCGTGAACCGGGCTGCAATGCGCATCCAGGTGCACCTCGGGCAAGCAGGCGAGTTTGCTCGCCGCGCCGGGTGCCTGGCCGGAATCTCTCCATTCGTCAACGGCTCCTGACACCGACGCTCATGGTGGGGTTGGTGCCATCGGGGACGCGGGCCGCGGAGGCCGAGGCCGTCGCCGAATTCCTCGATGCCTGCCGGGTCGCACCGGCCTGCCTGCTGGTGGAGGGTGAGGCCGGGATCGGCAAGACCACCCTGTGGCTCGCTGCGCTCGAGCAGGCCCGCGCGCAAGGGATGCGTGTTCTCACCGCGCGTGCGGCGATCACGGAGTCGGTGACGGCCTACATCTCGCTGGCCGACCTGTTGTCGACGGTCGATCGTGCGGTGCTTGACGCGCTACCTGAACCCCAGCGCCTGGCGATCGACCGGATCCTGTTGCAGGTCAGCGACGACGGCCTGACGACCGATCAGCGTGCGGTCGCAGCGGCGTTCCTCTCGGTCGTCGACATCCTGGCCGAAAACACTCCGGTGCTGGTGGCCATCGACGACCTCCAGTGGCTGGACCCCTCGAGCGCTCGCGTGGTGGCGTTCGCGGCACGACGGTTTTCCGGTCCGGTCGGCCTGCTGGCGACCGTGCGCACCGGTGACGGTGACGATGTGTCCTGGCTGCAGCTCGAAAAGCCGGACGCCACAAGGCGAATGACGCTCAACCCCTTGGCCATCGGCGCGCTGCACCAGGTCATCACCGCACGGTTGGGCCGCTCGTTTTCCCGGCACGCCATGCTGCGCATCCACGAGGCGTCCGGCGGTAACCCGTTCTACGCCATCGAGTTAGCGCGCACCATCCCCGAGGGCGAAACGGGCATCGAGATGACGCTGCCCACCACCTTGACCGGGCTGATGGCGTCCAAGATCGGCGTGCTGGATGAGGATCTTCGCGACATCCTGCTCGCCGCCGCATGCCTGGCCAGGCCGACCATGGAAGCCGTCTCGCAGGCGACCGCCCGGGACGTCCAGGAGTGCGTGGACCGACTGCTGGACGCCGAGCGGCGCGGCATCGTGACCATCGATCGCAACCGTGTGCGGTTCACCCACCCGCTGCTCACCGCCGCGGTCTATACGATGGCCACACCCACACAGCGGCGCGTCATGCACAGGCGGTTGGCGACCGTGGTCGACCACCCGGAATTGCGGGCTCGCCACCTGGCGCTGGCCGCCACTCATGGTGAAGCGGAGACGCTGACGGCCCTCGATGCCGCAGCCGAGTTGGCCAACAGGCGCGGGGCGCCGGCGGCCGCCGCGGAATTCATCGAGTTGGCCAACGAGCTCGGCGCCGTCAGTCCTGAACGCCAGATTCGCTGCGCCGCATTCCATTTCAGCGCCGGCGACGCCGCACGCGCGCGGAGCATCCTCGAGGAAGTCATCGGGACGCCCGCGCCGGCGAATGTACAGGCCGAGGCGCTCAGCCTGCTGGGGCGGTGGGCGTTGCTCGACGGCAGTTCACGGGACGGCGCCCGAAAGCTGCAACGGGCCGCGGATGCGGCCGCCGGAGACGACAGGCTGCTAAGCCACATACTCACGACATTATCGTTCGCACGCCTCAACATTCACGAGTTCGACGCCGCCATCGACGCGGTTGACGAGGCGGTCGTCACGGCGTCCCGGCTGGACGACCGTCAGCTGCTGAGCCAGGCGTTGAGCATGCGCGTGCTGGTGCGATTTCTGGTCGGCGAGGGTTTCGACGAAGAGGAATTACGGACCGCATTGACGCTGGACGACGGCGACGATCCGTCCTCGGCCACGATCTGGCCGACCCTACATCGCGCCGAATTGCTCATCGGCACAGGAAGACTCGACGACGGGCGCCGGGAACTCAGGGCAATTCGGCAACGCTATATCGACCGCGGCGCCGAAAGCGAAATGATGGTCGGCGCGTTCCACAGCGCGCTCAATGAGATGTGGCGCGGTGACTTCGCGGAGGCCTCGCTCATCGGGGAGGACGCACTGCAACGTGCGCGCCAGCTCGACGCGGACCTGCCGCTGGCCGTGGCGCTGATGATCCAGGCGCTGGTGGCCGCCTACGCCGGCGACGAGGCGGTCGCGCGCCGCGATGCCACCGCCGCCTTGGCCGCCGCCGAGCGCTGCGACTCGCCCGCGCTGGTCACCGTCTGGCCCACCAGCACGCTCGGCTTCCTCGAGGTTTCGCTGGGCGACTACGAAGCCGCGCTGCAGGCACTTTCACCGCTGCTGAGTGAGTTCGAGCGAAGCCCGCGCGCCACAGAAATTTTCGTCACCCCTTTTCTGCCCGATGCCGCCGAAGCCCTGATTCAGCTCGGACGGTTCGATGA
>NZ_LZMG01000048.1:0-20659 GCF_001673615.1 Mycobacterium sp. 1245499.0 | reverse complement strand
CGACCGCCAACGGGCACAACACACTGGTGATCGCCCCGACCGGATCGGGTAAGACGCTGGCGGCGTTCCTGTGGGCGGGGTGTCGCCGGAACGGACCCCGACGCTGATGTCGGGGGCGGGCAGGCCCCGGCTTTCGGCGATGCGGGTGAGCCCGGCCAGGGGGGTGCGCAGGTTGCGCTCGACGTCGACGGCCAGCGCCTTGAGCGGGGAGACGTAGAGGACCCGGGTGCCGGGCGGACGCTCGGCCGAGGCGGCGAGGCTGTCCAGCGCCCACAGGAACGCCGCCAGCGTCTTACCCGATCCGGTCGGGGCGATCACCAGTGTGTTGTGGCCGTCGGCGATCGCGTTCCACGCGTCGGCCTGCGCGGTGGTGGGTGCGTCGAAGGTGCTGGTGAACCACTCGCGGGTGATGGCGCTGAACCGGCCCAACGGGTCGGGGCGGCCGGGCGGCCCGGAGTCGGCGCGAGTGCTCACCCGTCCATGGTGCCAACCGGCACCGACAAGGCGTCGGCTAGCGCGGCTCGATCCGAGCGGTCGCCATCGCGTGGGACAGTTCCTCGGGGATCTCGGGGACCCGGGCGATGGCGTCGAACAGCGAGTGCGCGCACGCGTCGGCGAGGCGATCGGCATTCGTGGTGGGGTCGATGATGCGCTGCCGGCACAACTCGAAGGTGAACGCCAGCCAGCCGTGGCAGATCACCCGCAGGTCCCGCTCGACGTCGGGTTCCAGCTTCCCCGCGGGGGTCTTGGCCACCAGGTCGCTGATCCGGCTCATGATGTGCTCGAGCTGACGGTTCTTGGCTTCATCGTCGACGCCCAGCAGAACCGGGTCGGACCGGCCCAGGCCGACGTAGGCGGCCCACGCCGCCTCGGGGTTCTGCTCGTGGTAGGCCATGTAGGCCATGACGCCGGTGCGGACCTCTTCGTACATGGTCAGGCCGGTGGCGTCGTCCATGTTGGTGTTCTCGTACAGGCGGTCGGCCTCGTCCTTGACCACCGCCGCGAAGAATGCCCGTTTGTCGGGGAAGTAGTGATACATCAGGGCCCGCGAGACCCCGGCGCGTTCCGCGATCTCGTCGATGCGGACCTCGTCGTAGGGCCGCTTCCCAAAGACCTCTGCCCCTAAAGCGAGCAGCTCAGCGCGTCGATCCTCGGGGGATAAGCGCCTGCGGGCAGTCGGCATGTGTCAGATAGTACTCATACGACATGAGACCCCGGCCACTTTGGATTCATCCGAACTTCACGCCCTGGGCCAGCGGTAACTCGCCGGAATAATTGACGGTATTGGTACTTTGGCGCATGTAGGCCTGCCACGAATCGGTGCCGGATTCGCGTCCGCCGCCGGTTTCCTTCTCTCCGCCGAACGCGCCGCCGATCTCCGCGCCGGACGTGCCGATGTTGACATTGGCGATTCCGCAGTCGGATTCGGCCAGGAAGCGCTCGGCCTCGCGTAGGTCGGTGGTGAAAATGGCCGACGAAAGGCCCTGCGGCACCGCGTTGTTGAGGGCGATCGCGTCGTCGAGCTCGTCGTAGGTCAGCACGTAGAGGATGGGCGCGAACGTTTCGGTGGCCACGATGGCGGTCTGCGCGGGCATCCGCACCAGCGCCGGCGCGACGTAGTAGGAACTCGGGTGTTCGGGGGCCTCGGGATGGGTGCGCTCGCCGCCGATCACCTCGCCGCCGTCGGCGCGCGCCTGTTCCAGCGCCCCCACCATGTCGCGGTAGGCGGTCTCGTGAATCAGCGGTCCGACCAGCGTGTCCGGCGCCGACGGGTCACCGATGCGCAGCTGCCCGAAGGCGGACGCGACGCGCGCGACCACCTCGTCGGCCACCGAGCGGTGGACGATCAGCCGGCGCAGGGTGGTGCAGCGCTGCCCCGCGGTGCCGGCGGCCGCGAACACCACCGCGCGCACCGCAAGGTCCAGGTCGGCCGACGGCGTCACGATGGCGGCGTTGTTGCCGCCCAACTCCAGCAGCACCCGGCCGAACCGCGCGGCGACGCGGGGACCGACGGCCCGGCCCATCCGGACCGAACCGGTCGCCGACACCAGCGCGACGCGCGGGTCGTCCACCAGCAGCTCGCCGAGGTCGCGGTCGCCCAGCATCAGCGAGCTCACCGCAGGCGGGGCGCCGACGTCGGCCGCGGCCCGGGCGATCAACGACTGGGTGGCCAGCGCCGTCAACGGCGTCAGCTCCGAGGGCTTCCACACCACCGGGTCCCCGCACACCAGGGCCAGCGCGGCGTTCCAGGCCCACACCGCGACCGGGAAGTTGAACGCGGTGATCACGCCGACGACACCGAGCGGGTGCCAGGTCTCCAGCAGCCGGTGGCCGGGGCGTTCCGAGGCGATGGTGCGGCCGTAGAGCTGGCGCGACAGGCCGACCGCGAACTGGCAGATGTCGATCATCTCCTGCACCTCGCCGGCGGCCTCGGAGGCGATCTTGCCGACCTCGAGGGTCACCAGGGTGGCCAGCTCGCCGCGGTGCGCGGTCAGCAGCTCGCCGAGGCGGGCCACCAGCGCGCCGCGTACCGGGGCCGGTGTGCCGCGCCACACCGAAAACGCCTGGGCCGCTTCGCTGATCGTCCGCTCGGCCCGCTCGGGTGTGGTGGGCGCGATGGTGAACAACACCTCGCCGGTGATCGGGGTGCTGGCCGGCATCCCGTGGCCGTCCGGCTCGCCGAGCGCGACATCGGCGCCCATCGCGCGCAGGGCCTCACGCGCCCGGGCGCGCAGTTGGTCAGCGGTCGGCAGATTCATCAGAGTGCCTCCTGGGAGAGCGCTTCGTAGAGGGCATACGGGTCGTAGATCTCGCGGCCGATGGCCCCGGCCAGCCAGGCGGCGTCGTAGCCGGAATCGTCGGGGGCGGCACCGTTTTCAAAGCCCGCGTCGGCATCCAGGTTCGACCGGAAGATGCCCGCCGCCGACGCGGGCAGGAAGTCCTCGTAGACGATCGGCGCCGACGGGTCGCCGCCGCGGTAATAGGCCAGCCCGTCGGCGGCCATCTCCGCGTCGGTGCCCGGGAAGTACTGCGCCCACACCGCAGCCGGGTCGGCAGCGCCCATCGCGGCGTCGTAGCGTCGCCGGCCCTTCGGCGTCAGCGCGACGCCGCGCGCCTCCACTTCGCCGAAGCGCACCCGCAGCGTCCCGGTGCTGATGCGGCCGTCGTCGCGGAAGCGGCGGGGTTCGGCCAGGGCGCGAAACGAGGTCTGGCGCAACAGCACCGCGGGGCCGTCGGTGCGGGGCGGGCCCTGGATCGCGTCGATCATGGTGATGCCGCGCCGGGTCATCCGCCGGTACAGCTCGTCGATGTCGAGCACCCGCGGCGTGAGGTGGTTGATGTGGGTGGTGCCGACGCCGGCGATGTCGGCGGCCACGCCCGAGACCCGGGCGAGTTCGTCGTACCAGGACCGCTCGATCGGTTCGTCGGACAACGCGAACGCCGCCACGGCCGCCGCGACGAACCCCGGCGCCTGGTCGGCGTCGCAGCCGCCCGCGGCGGCGATGACCCGCGCTTGGGCCAGCAGCGCTGGGTCGAACAGCCGGCGCCGGGCCACGAAGGCGTCGACGCGGCGGCGCAGGTCGCCGTCGAAGTAGCGCGCGTCGCGGGTGGCCAGCATCGAGGTGAACACGCGGAAGGGGTTGCGGGACAGCTCTTCTGGGTCGACCGGCCGGAAGGCGGTCGACACCACCGGGACCGGGGACGCGGCGCGCCGCAGGTCGTAGTAGCCGACCGGCAGCATGCCGAACGCGGCGAAAAGGTCGGCGACGGCGACCAGTTCGGCCGGACCGCCCACCCGGATGGCGCCGTGCCGCTCGGCGGTGACCCGCCGCAGCGAGCCGAAGCGTTCGGCATCGGCATGGCCCGCCGCGCAATCGGCGTTGACCTGCTCGCTGACCTCGACCAGGGTGCCGTATGCCGGCACCTCGGCGGCGTACATCGCCGACAGGCCCGCGGCGAACCGCTCCCGGAGCTGCCAGGCTTCCAGCCATTTCGGGCGGGTCACGGCGGCGCGGTCCTGCGATAGTCTCCGGCCATGAGTGAGACGCTCGACGAGGTCGACCGGATTCTGGTGCGCGAGTTGGTCGCCGACGGCCGCGCGACGCTGGCGGAGCTGGCCGCCAGCGCCCGGTTGTCGGTCTCGGCGGTGCAGTCGCGGGTGCGCAGGCTCGAGGCGCGGGGGGTGATCTCGGGATACTCGGCGCGCATCGACCCGGAGGCGGTCGGGCACCTGCTGTCGGCGTTCGTGGCCATCACTCCCTTGGATCCCTCTCAACCCGATGATGCGCCCGCCCGCCTCGAACACATCGAGGAGATCGAATCGTGTCACTCGGTGGCCGGCGAGGAGAGCTACGTCCTGCTGGTGCGTGTCGAGTCCGCCCGGGCGCTGGAAGACCTGCTGCAGCGGATCCGGACCACCGCGAACGTCAGGACGCGAAGCACCATCATATTGAATACTTTTTACACCGATAGGCAACGAATACCATAAAATATACGGCGCATCCCTCATGATTCCGTAAAAATCGGCTACCATGAGCGCCATGACCGCCACCCTGGACCGCTTCACCGGCCGGCGCACCGAGCCCGAACGGGTGCACGAGGTGCTGGCGCGCAGCATTCAGGTGGATGGCTTCGACTTCGTGCTAGACCTGGCCCGCTCCGCGGGCTCCTACCTGTACGACGCCCGCGACGGGCGGCGCTACCTGGACATGTTCACGTTCTTCGCGTCGTCGGCGCTGGGCATGAACCACCCCGCGCTGGCCGGCGACGAACAGTTTCGCGCCGAGCTGACCCAGGCCGCGCTGAACAAGCCGAGCAACTCCGACGTGTACTCGGTCGCGATGGCCGGTTTCGTGCAGACCTTCGCCCGGGTGCTGGGCGATCCGGCCCTGCCGCACCTGTTCTTCGTCGACGGCGGCGCGCTGGCGGTGGAGAACGCGCTCAAGGTGGCGTTCGACTGGAAGAGCCGGCTCAACGAAGCCCGCGGGATCGATCCCGGGCTAGGCACCCGGGTGCTGCACCTGCGCGGCGCCTTCCACGGTCGCAGCGGATACACGCTGTCGCTGACCAACACCAAGCCGGCAACGGTCGCCCGCTTCCCCAAGTTCGACTGGCCGCGCATCGATGCCCCGTTCCTCCGGCCCGGCCTGGACGGGGCGGCCATGGCGGCGCTCGAAGCCGAGTCGCTGCGCCAGGCCCGGGCGGCCTTCGAAGCACACCCGCACGACATCGCATGCTTCGTGGCCGAGCCCATCCAGGGCGAGGGCGGCGACCGTCACTTCCGGCCCGAGTTCTTCGCGGCCATGCGCGAGCTGTGCGACTCCCACGACGCCCTGCTGATCTTCGACGAGGTGCAGACCGGCTGCGGCCTGACCGGAACGCCGTGGGCCTACCAGCAATTGGGCGTGCCGCCCGACGTGGTGGCGTTCGGGAAGAAGACCCAGGTGTGCGGGATCATGGCGGGCCGCCGGGTCGACGAGGTCGCCGACAACGTCTTCGCGGTCCCCTCGCGGCTGAACTCGACGTGGGGCGGCAACCTGGCCGACATGGTGCGCGCCCGCCGCATCCTGGAGGTGATCGAGGCCGACGACCTGTTCGCGCACGCCGCCGAGCACGGCGCCCACCTGCGCGACCGCCTCGACGAGCTCGCCGCGGAATTTCCCGGCGTCGTGCTCGACCCCCGGGGGCGCGGTCTGATGTGCGCGTTCAGCCTGCCCAGCGCCGCCGACCGCGACGAATTGATCCGCCTGTTGTGGCGGCGCGCGGTGATCGTGCTGCCCTCGGGCGACGACGGTGTCCGGTTCCGTCCGGCGCTGACCGTCTCGCGCGCGGAGATCGACGCCGCGATCCGCGCCATCCGCACCGCGCTGCGGACGCTGAATTAGCGCGTTGACCTCACGCCGAGCCGGTTTACCCCGGTTTGCCGCGGGGTATTTGAACCCCTGCGCCTTCCGCTGCTACCAGCGCGCGACTGCTGCCCAGAAGCTAGCGCGGTAACCAATGCGACGCGGCGAACGAATAAAAGATAAGCGTGAGGCCCCGAAGGGGAGGTGACAACGATGCAGAAAGCGGATGCGCGATCCGGTGGTGATCGCCTGGGACAGGAGGACGGCGAGGTGCTGGCCGCCGTCCGGTTCACCGTGCTGGCCACGCTCGCTGCCGTCGGCTTCCTATTGATCGCGGCGGTGTGGGTGAGTACCTGCCCGGGGGTGAACGTGGACACGGTGGCATGCGGTCCGCCCCAGCGCACCCTGTTGGCGTTCGGCGGCCCGCTCATCGCCCTGGTCGCCGGGGTCTGGGCGTTCGTGCGCACCTATCGGGTGTGGAAGGCCGAGGGCACCTGGTGGGGTTGGCACGGCGCGGGCTGGTTCTTGCTGACGGCGATGGCGCTGATGGTCGCCATGGGTGTCGCTCCGATCGCAGGGCCGGTACTGGCTCTTTAGGTTTGTTCTCCCGCGATCTAACGTTGATGGTGCGGTGAGGAGCAGCTATGGGAGACACCTACCATGACCCCGTCGACCATCTGAGGACCACGCGACCGCTCGCCGGCGAGTCGCTGATCGACGTCTTGCACTGGCCTGGCTACCTCTTAGTCGTCGCGGGCGTGATCGGGGCTTGCGGCAGTCTGGCGGCCTTCGGCAGCGGACATCACCACGAGGGCATGACCGCGGGCGTCGTCGCGGTCATCGCCACGGTGCTGGGGCTGGCCTGGCTGGCGGTGGAGCACCGCAGGATTCGCCGGATCGCCGATCGCTGGTACACCGAACATCCCGAGGTGCACCGGCAGTGGCCGGCCAGCTAGGGCCGCCGATCCGGCACCGACTCGGCCGCCTTTTTCGGCGGTGACCTGCCCGGACGCCGCGCTGTGTGAAATATCGCATGAAAGCCGAATCGGCGGTTACGGCCGCGGACTTGTGGGTATCAGGTCTGCACCATGATGAGTGCCGGAACGGTTGCGTTTGCGTGGTCACCCCATCATGGGGGACAACATCACGAACACACCGACATAAATGCCCACTGCGACCAGGAGCAAGACGACCAGCGTGACCCCGGCGATCACCGCGACGCGCGTGTACCGGCGCGTCGCGTCTGTGTCTGTCGTGTCAGGCCCACGCACATCGGGCCGAATACCCGGCGGCGATCATGACTAACCGGCTCGAGCGCGAGGTCCACGGTGGGCTGCGAAGCAGTAGTAGTGTCAGTCAAACATTGCCGGGAGACCATATGAACGATGCTGGATTGCACGCTAACAAGCGTCCGCGCGGCCACCGCGCCGTCGAGCTCCACGTTGCTGCGCGACTGGAGAACCTCGCGATGCTGCGCACCCTGGTCGGTGCCATCGGCACCTTCGAGGACCTGGATTTCGACGCGGTGGCGGACCTGCGGCTCGCGGTCGACGAAGTGTGCACCCGGTTGATTCGTTCGGCCACTCCCGACGCGACCCTGATCGTCGTGGTCGACCCGCAAGACGACCAATTGGTGGTGGAAGCCTCCGCGGCATGTGACACCCACGACGTGGTGGCGCCCGGCAGCTTCAGTTGGCACGTGCTGACGTCGTTGGCCGACGACGTCCAGACTTTCCATGACGGTCGCGAACCCAATGAAACCGGCAGTGTTTTCGGCATCACGCTGACGGCGCGACGGGCGGCCTCCAGCAGGTGACAGCGCGAGCTGCCGGCGGTTCGGTTTCACGTCCGAACGAATACGCCGATGTTCCGGACATGTTCCGTGAGTTGGCCAACATCACGCCCGACTCCATGGAATTTCAACGTCAACGGGACAAGATCGTCGAGCGCTGCCTGCCGCTGGCCGACCACATCGCGCGCCGCTTCGAGGGTCGCGGCGAACCGCGCGACGACCTGGTCCAGGTGGCGCGCGTCGGATTGGTCAACGCCGTCGTCCGCTTCGACGTCGAGGCCGGGTCGGACTTCGTGTCCTTCGCGGTGCCGACGATCATGGGCGAGGTCCGCCGCCACTTCCGCGACAACAGCTGGTCGGTCAAGGTCCCGCGGCGGCTCAAGGAACTGCACCTGCGCCTGGGCACCGCCACCGCCGACCTGTCGCAGCGGCTGGGCCGGGCGCCGACGGCGACCGAACTCGCCGCCGAGCTCGAAATGGACCGCGAAGAGGTGGTCGAGGGCCTGGTGGCCGGAAGCTCCTACAACACGTTGTCGATCGACAGCGGCGGCGGCAGCGAGGAAGAGGAAGCCCGCGCCATCGCGGACACCCTGGGTGACGTCGACACCGGATTGGACCGCATCGAGGACCAGGAATCGCTACGACCCCTGCTCGAGGCGCTGCCCGAGCGGGAGCGAACGGTGTTGGTGCTGCGGTTCTTCGAGTCGATGACACAGACCCAGATCGCCGAGCGGGTCGGCATCTCCCAGATGCACGTGTCGCGCCTGCTGGCGAAGTCGCTAACGCGGCTCCGGGACCAGTTGCAGTAGCGCCCGGGGCTCTTCGTCGTCGTCGTCAACGCGGAGCGGCTCCAGCAGCGGCTCGGCCCGCGGCGTCGTCACCGGCAGCGTGGCGTCGGGGTCGCAGACCCGCAACAACCTCGCCACCGCCGGGCTGGGTGCCATGGCCCAGGACACCTGGGCGGCCGAGCACGCCACGTTGATCCGGTGCAGGGCGGAAAAGCCCGCCGTGCCAATGAATTTCAGGCCGCGTAGGTCGAGGATCACCCGCCGCGAACGATTGGTGCTCTGCCGCACGTAGGCGGCGAGTTGATCGGCGTTGGCCGCATCGAGCTCACCATCGACCGTAATCAGGGTGCCCGTCGGGCCGCAGCGCGCGGTGAATTGTGCTGTGCGGCTTTGTTGCCAGGATTGGGCCACAGACATTGTTGACTCCATATCCCCTGCGGGGATTTGTTATGTCGATACGTAAGCCGCGCGAAGGAAATTCGCCAGATGAAGGGAATTCCGCCTACCCACGTCACAAACGTATCCCGGGCGGCTGTGAACTCAACCTTGCCCGCAACCCTACTCGCGGTAGCCAGGGCCTACAACGTGTCTGGGAAATCTCTCAGGGAGCGCTATTTGATCTCGGCGAGCACGGTGCCCTGGGTGATGGCGGCGCCGGGCTCGACCGCAAGTCCGGTGATGACACCGTCCTTGTGCGCGGTGACCGGGTTCTCCATCTTCATCGCCTCGAGCACCACGACCAGATCGCCCGCGGCGACCTCCTGGCCCTCCTCGACCGCGACCTTGACCACGGTGCCCTGCATGGGCGCGGTCACCGCGTCGCCGGAGGCGGCCGCACCCGCGTGCGCCCCGCGCTTGCGCGGCTTGGGCTTCTTGCGGATGACTCCGGCCGGATCGGCGGCGCCGCCGTTCGACAGCGCCAGGTCACCGGGCAGCGACACCTCGAGCCGGCGGCCGCCGACCTCCACGACCACCTTTTGGCGCGGCCGGGCGTCCTCTTCGTCGAGAGGCTCGCCGCCGGTGAACGGTTCGATGGTGTTGTTCCACTCGGTCTCGATCCAGCGGGTGTGCACCGAGAAGCTTTCGCCGTCACCGATGAACGCCGGGTCGGACACCACGGCCCGGTGGAACGGGATGACCGTGGCCAGACCCTCGACGTGGAATTCGTCCAGCGCGCGCCGCGAGCGGGCGAGCGCCTCCTCGCGGGTGGCGCCGTACACGATCAACTTGGACAGCATCGAGTCGAACTGGCCGCCGATGACCGAACCGGCCTCCACACCCGAGTCCAGCCGCACGCCGGGTCCGGTCGGGATGTCGTAGCGGGTGACCGGGCCGGGCGCGGGCAGGAAGCCGCGTCCGGCGTCCTCGCCGTTGATCCGGAACTCGATGGCGTGCCCGCGCGGCGTCGGGTCCTCGGTGAGGTCCAGCTTCTCGCCGTTGGCGATCTTGAACTGCTGCAGCACCAGGTCGATGCCGGCCGTCTCCTCGGTGACCGGGTGCTCGACCTGCAGGCGGGTGTTGACCTCCAGGAAGGAGATCAGGCCGTCCTGGCCGACCAGGTACTCGACGGTGCCGGCGCCGTAGTAGTGCGCCTCCTTGCAGATCCGCTTCGCCGACTCGTGGATCTCCTTGCGCTGCGCGTCGGTCAGGAACGGCGCGGGAGCCTCCTCCACCAGCTTCTGGAACCGGCGCTGCAGCGAGCAGTCGCGGGTGCCGGCGACGATGACGTTGCCGTGCTGGTCGGCGATCACCTGGGCCTCCACGTGGCGCGGCTTGTCCAGGTAGCGCTCGACGAAGCACTCGCCGCGGCCGAACGCGGCGACGGCCTCGCGGGTGGCCGACTCGAACAGCTCGGGGATCTCTTCGATGGTGCGGGCCACCTTCATGCCGCGGCCGCCGCCGCCGAACGCCGCCTTGATGGCGATCGGCACGCCGTACTCCTTGGCGAAGGCCACCACCTCGTCGGCGTCCTTGACCGGGTCGGGGGTGCCGGGCACCAGCGGCGCCTGCGCGCGGGCGGCGATGTGGCGGGCGGTGACCTTGTCACCGAGGTCGCGGATGGACTGCGGGCTGGGCCCGATCCAGATCAGGTTCGCGTCCAGCACCGCCTGGGCGAAATCGGCGTTCTCCGAGAGGAACCCGTAGCCGGGGTGGACGGCGTTGGCGCCCGACTTGGCCGCCGCGTCGAGGAGCTTGCCGATGTCCAGGTAGGACTCGGCCGACGTCTGACCACCCAACGCGAACGCCTCGTCGGCCAGACGCACGTGCGGCGCGTCGGCGTCGGGCTCGGCGTACACCGCCACGCTGGACAGGCCCGCATCGCGGGCCGCGCGGATCACCCGGACAGCGATTTCGCCGCGGTTGGCGACGAGCACTTTGGAGATCCTCGAGCTGGCGTGACTAGCCACAGCGCCTCCTGTTTGGCATAACCGCAGACGTATTTCTGCGGGCTTCTCTAAGAGAATTTCTTACAACGAGTTCTCGGGAAGTCTAAGCGCCGCGCCGTTGGGCCCGACGAGGCGGCCCACCTTTTTTCAGGACGACTCGCGCAGCCTGCGCTTGATGCGGGCCAACATCGCCGACAACCCGCGCAAACGCAGCGGGCTGATCAGAGCGGCCAGGCCCAGGTCGGCGTAAAAATCCTCGGGCACCGCCAAAATCGCGGCGGCGGGCTGCTCGTCCAGACCGGTGGCCAGAATCGACGCGAACCCACGGGTGGTGGGCGATTCGGCGGGCGCGCTGAAGTGCAGCCGCACCCGGTCGGGGTCGCTGGCGTCGACATGCAAAAACAGCGGCGTCTGGCACTCGGGCACCGGCTCCATGGCCGCCTCTTGCAGGTCGGGCGGCAGCGCCGGCAGCTCGTTGGCGAATTCCAGCAGTAGCGCCAGCTTGTCCTGGCCCTCGACTTCGGCGAAGTCGGACACCACCTCGGCCAGGGGAGCGGGCATGGTCATCGCGGCGCCGCCATCAGACCGGAACGGTGCCCGGCTCTTCACCCGCCACGATCGGCGTGCGCACGGTGTTGCCCCACTCGGTCCACGATCCGTCGTAGTTGCGCACCCCGGGCTTGCCCAGCAGATGGGTCAGCACGAACCAGGTGTGGCTGGACCGCTCGCCGATGCGGCAGTACACGACGGTCTTGTCGTCCGGCTCGATGAACCCGTACAGCTCCTCGAGTTCCTCGCGGCTGCGGAAGCGGCCGCTCTCGTCGACGGCCTTGGCCCACGGGATCGACCGCGCGGTGGGGATGTGGCCGCCGCGCAGCACGCCTTCCTCCGGGTACTCGGGCATGTGCGTGCGCTTGCCGGTGTACTCGTCCGGCGAGCGCACGTCGATCAGCGGCTGGCTGCCGAGAATGCCCAGCACGTCGTCCTTGAAGGCGCGGATGGGCCCGTCGTTGCGGGTCACGACGGGATAGCCGCTGGAGGTCTTGGTGGGGACGTCCAGCGTGGTCTCCCGGCGTTCGGCCAGCCACAGGTCGCGGCCGCCGTTGAGCAGCCGCACGTCCGGGTGGCCGAACAGCGTGAACACCCACAGCGCGTAGGCGGCCCACCAGTTGCTCTTGTCGCCGTAGATCACCACGGTGTCGTCGCGGGCGATGCCCTTGCGGTCCATCAACTCCGCGAACCGCGCGCCGTCGATGTAGTCGCGGACCCGTGGGTCGTTGAGGTCGGTGTGCCAGTCGATCTTCACCGCGCCGGGGATATGGCCGACGTCGTAGAGCAGCACGTCCTCGTCGGATTCGACGATCGCCAGGCCGGGGGTGCCTTGGTTGGCGGACAGCCAGTCGGCGGTGACCAGGCGCTCGGGGTGGGCGTAGGCCGACAATGTCGGGCTTGGATCGGGGGGTAATGCCACACTGCCGAGCCTACCGCCAGCTCCCAAACGGCCAGCAGGTCAGTGCTTGCGGACCACCCGCTCGGGCACGCCGGGATTCCAGATGGTGACATCCAGGTGGCCGTCTCGGACCTCGACCGCCGATGCCCCGGTGACATCGGCGCCGAGCAGGTCGAATCGCTGGTCGCGCAGGTCCAATCCGGTTTCGGAGAACAGCGCCTCGGCGAAGCGCCGGTGCACCGCGCCGTAGGGAACGACGCGGGCCAGCCCCCACAACTTCGCGTCCCCGTCGGTCACCTCGGTGTCGACGGTCGCGGTGTGCAGACAAAACCTCGGGTCGCGCGCCAGATCGAGGAACTTGGTGGTGGCCGGCATTCCCGGCAGCCACAACTCGTCCTCGAAGATCCGCGGCTCCATCGGGCTGATCCGGGGGAAGCCGTCGGAGCGCAGGGTGGCCAGCATGCACAGGTTGCCGCTGGCTCGATGGCGACGGGTGAAGATGCCGGCGATGCGCGGGGCTTGGGCGGTGAACTCGCTCCACGTGGTCATGGCTTGACCCTAGGGTTCGGGCCCGACATGTACTTCGGCGCCGAAGGCGGAGCGGGCCTGCGGATTTAGCGGCTCGGCGCTGCCGTCCACAGCGCGGACACCGACAGCCCGACCCGCTCCAGCAGCGACCGCAGTAGCGGCAGGCTGACGCCGATCACGTTCGAGGGGTCGCCGTCGATGCCGTCGACGAACCAGCCGCCCAGGCCGTCCAGGGTGAACCCGCCCGCCACGTGACGCGGTTCCCCGTCCGCGACGTAGGCCCGCAGGTCCGCCTCCGACGGGGTGGCGAAATGAACTGTGGTGCAACGCGATTCGACTTCGCGGTGGGTGATGGCGCCGTCGCGCAGCCGCAGCAGGCAGTGCCCGGTGTGCAGCTCGCCGGAGCGGCCCGCCATCAGGCGCCACTGGCTCGCGGCGGCCTCGGCCGTCCCGGGCTTGCCGCACAGCCGGTCGTCGATCGACAGCATCGAATCACAGCCCACCACAACGCAATCGGCCGCGACATCACCGTCCAGCCCGCCGGCCACCCGCTGGGCCTTGGCTTCGGCCAGGGCGCACACCACGTCACCGGGCGACGCGGTCGGGCCCAGCGCGGCGGCGACGGCATCCTCGTCGACGCCGGAGACCACGACCAGCGGGTCGACGCCGGCCTGGCGCAGCACCTTGAGCCGGCCGGTCGAGGCCGACGCCAGCACCAGGCGGGTCAATGCCTCATGTGGGTCATCTGCTGGAACGTGAGCCGCTGATAGTTCGTCATCGCGAACCGCAGCCGGTCGACCGGCAGGCCCCAACGGGTCCGCTCGGGCTGTTCGGGCTCCGGCGCGCCACCGGCGCAACCCAGGACCGCGACCAGGGCGGCCACCTCCTCGGCGGTGGGCTCACCCCGCAGGATCTGGATGTGCGGCTCGTGCGGTGCCGCGTGGGCTTCCGCGTCGGCCGGCACGTCGGTCTGCACGTTGTCGGTCGTCTCGCTCACAGTGGTATGTTCCCGTGCTTCTTGGGGGGCAGGTGGGAGATCTTGCGTTCCAGCAGGCGCAGCGCGGTGCCGATGTAGCCGCGGGTGTGCGACGGCGGGATCACCGCGTCGACGTAGCCACGCTCGGCGGCGACGTACGGGTTGACCAGGGTGTCCTCGTACTCCTGCTGCAGCTGCAGGCGCAGCGCGTCGACGTCCTTGCCCTCCTTGGCCGCCTCGGAAAGCTGCTTACGGTAGACGAACCCGACCGCACCCGAGGCGCCCATCACGGCGATCTGCGCCGACGGCCAGGCCAGGTTGACGTCGCAGCCCATGTCCTTGGAGCCCATCACGCAGTAGGCGCCGCCGTAGGCCTTGCGGGTGATGACGGTGATCTTGGGGACCGTGGCCTCGCCGTAGGCGAACACCAGCTTGGCGCCGCGGCGGATGATGCCGTTGTACTCCTGGCCGGTGCCCGGCAGGAAGCCCGGGACGTCCACCAGCATGATGATCGGGATGTTGAAGCAGTCGCAGGTCCGCACGAACCGGGCGGCCTTCTCCGACGCGTTGATGTCCAGGCACCCGGCGAACTGCGTCGGCTGGTTGGCCACGATCCCGACCGGCCGGCCTTCGACGCGGCCGAATCCGACGATGATGTTCTGCGCGTAGCCGCCCTGGACCTCCAGGAACTCGTCGTCGTCGAGGATCCGGGTGATCACCTCGTGCATGTCGTAGGGCTGGTTGGGGGAGTCCGGGATCAGCGTGTCCAGCTCGAGGTCCTCCTCGGTGAGGTTGTCCTCGATGGCGCCCGGCGGGTGCGGCTCGGCGTAGCGGGGCGCGTCGGTGGCGTTGTTGGGCGGCAGGTAGCCCAGCAGATCGCGGACCCAGTCGAAGGCGTCCTGCTCGCCGGAGGCGACGTAGTGCAGCGTGCCCGACTTGGCCATGTGGGTGTGGGCACCGCCCAGCTCCTCCATGGTGACGTCCTCACCGGTCACGGTCTTGATGACGTCGGGCCCGGTGATGAACATCTGGCTGGTCTGGTCGACCATCACGACGAAGTCGGTCAGCGCGGGGGAATAGACGTGCCCACCCGCGGCGGCGCCCATGATCAGCGAGATCTGCGGGATGACGCCCGACGCCAGGATGTTGTTGCGGAAGATCTTGCTGTACAGGCCCAGGGAGACGACGCCCTCCTGGATCCGCGCGCCGGCGCCGTCGTTGATGCCGATCAGCGGGCGGCCGGTCTTGATCGCCAGCTCCTGGATCTTGACGATCTTCTCGCCGTACACCTCGCCGAGGCTGCCGCCGAACACCGTGGCGTCCTGGCTGAAGATGCACACGTCGCGGCCGTCGATGGTGCCGTAGCCGGTGATCACGCCGTCGCCCAGCGGCCGGTTGTTCTCCAGGCCGAAGTTCTTGCTGCGGTGCCGCGCCAGCGCGTCGAGCTCCACGAACGAATCCTCGTCGAGCAGGGCGAGAATGCGCTCGCGGGCGGTCAGCTTGCCCTTGGCGTGCACCTTCTCGACGGCCTCTTCGCCCACCGGGTGCAGCGACTCTTCGCGGCGCTTGTGCAGCTCGGCGAGCTTGCCCGCGGTGGTGTGGATGTCGATGGTGTGTTCGGCAGCGGGTTCCGCAGTGTGGTCGGTAACGCTCGTCATGGCAGCGATGTTATCGGCAGCCCTGTCGGTCTCCCTTAAGCAGCCCTTAAGTAGTCGACGGCGATTCGCGAATATAAACAGCCGTTGAGTGTTAGTCCGCCGGGCCATAGGGTGCAGGAGTGGCTTCCGACGACTCCCGGGACGAGATGCTGTTCATGCCGTCTCATCCGCTGCAACCGGGTGATAGGTACGGCGTGCTGAGCGGGTTCGATCCCGGCACCCGCACCCTGCCGGCCGGCTTTCGGCTCGCGCCGGCATTCCGGGAGTTGCCGGTCGACATCGTGCTGGACAAGGACGTGGCGGTCACCATGCGCGACGGCGTCACCACGTACGTCGACATCCTGCGACCGCCGGGCGACGAGAAGGTGCCGGTGATCGTGGCGTGGAGCCCGTACGGCAAGGGGGAGGGCAGCGCCCCGGCGGCGATGGGGGTGTTCGGGCTGGTCGGCCTGGCCAACGACATCGTGTCGGGGTTGCACAAGTTCGAAGGCCCCGACCCGGCTTACTGGTGTGCGCAGGGCTACGCGATCTGCAATCCGGATGTTCGCGGGGTCTCCGACTGCGACGGCGACAGCGTCCTGTGGGATCGCCAGGAGGGCCGGGACTGCTACGACCTGATCGAGTGGCTGGCCGTCCAGGACTGGTGCACCGGCAAGGTCGCGATGAGCGGCACCTCCTACCTCGCGGTCGCCCAGTGGTTCGCCGCTGCCGAGCAGCCGCCGCACCTGGCGGCGATCAACCCCTGGGAAGGCGTCAGCGACGTCTACCGCGACCTGGTGATGCGCGGCGGCATGCCCGACACCGGGTTCGCCCGGCAGCTCCGGGACAACAGCTACTGGGGTAAGGGCCGCAAGGAGGACATCCTCGCCGAGGCCGAGCGCTACCCGCTGCTCAGCGACCTGTGGCGCAACAAGATCCCGCGCGTCGAGCGGGTCACCGTGCCGGCGTACGTCGTGGCCAGTTACTCCAACTCGTTGCACACGGCGGGGACGTTCCGCGCCTGGCGTCGCCTCGGGTCGTCACAGAAGTGGCTGCGCATCCACAACAGCCAGGAATGGCCGGACTACTACGACGAAACGAACAGGGAGGATCTGCGGCGGTTCTTCGACCACTTTCTGAAGGGCGCCGACAACGGCTGGGAGCAGACTCCGCGCGTGCGTTACGCGCTGCTCGACCTCGAGGGGGACGACCAGGTCGGTGTGCCCGCGCAGCAGTTCCCCCCGCCGGGGGTCACCTACACGAAGTACTACCTGGACGGCGCGTCGCGAACGCTGCGCACCGAGATCCCTGCCGCGGCGTCGACCGCGGCCTACCCGGCGGGTTCCGCCGCACAGGCCGACCCGAATTTCGTCTCGTTTCTGGTCCGTTTCGACGGGCGGACCACGCTGGTCGGCTACCCGAAGGCGCGGCTGTGGGTGGAGGCGACCGACGCCGACGACATGGACCTGTTCGTCTTCGTCCAGAAGCTGGACCGCTACGGCACGCCGCTGCAGCAGTTCACCGTGCCCAATCAGAGCGCGCGAGTCCACGACCTCACCGAACGGGGCGCGTCGATCCTGCGGTATAAGGGCTCCGACGGCCGCTTGCGGGTGTCGATGCGCCATCGCGACGAGGCTGCGTCGACCGATGAGGTTCCCGTGCATAGCTTCGACCGGGTGCAGAAGCTGACTCCGGGCGAGGTGGTCGAGGTCGAAATCGAGCTGCTGCCAATCGGTCTCGTGTTCTACCCCGGCGAGCAGCTGCGGCTGATCATCAGCGCGCGGAACCTGTTCGGCACCTGGATGCCGGGACTGCGCGAATACGCGCCGCGCAACAGCGGGCAGCACGTCGTCCACACCGGGGGATCGCGCGGCTCGTATCTGCAGTTGCCGGTTCACCCGACGCCATGACCACCAAGCCCGTCGCCGCCGGGCGCCGCGGGCGCCGGCCGGGGGCGAACACCACCCGGCAGGCCATCCTGGACGCGGCTCGCGCCAGGTTCGCCGCCGACGGCTATGCCGCCACGACGATCAGGCGGGTCGCCGCCGACGCCGGGGTCGACGCGTCGCTGGTGATGCAGTTCTTCCGGTCGAAGGACGAGCTGTTCGGCGCGGTCATGTCGATCACGCCGGAAGCATTGGCGCGCTTGGGATCCGCGTTCGAAGGTCCCGACGAGCACCTCGGCGAGCGAGTGGTGCGCGCATTTTTCGATGTGTGGGAGGGCGACCCGCGGGACTCGGAGCCGTTGCTGGCGATGTTGCGTGGAGCCGTGGCGGAAGGTGCGGCAAAAACCGGGGCCAACGAGCAGCTCCGCGAGTTCATCCAGGCCCGGCTGCTCGACGGCATCCGCTCGCGACCGGGCGATCCCGACGACGCGGCGCTGCGCGCCGGTCTGGCGGCGTCGATGTTGGTCGGTATCGTCGTCGGACGACGAATCGTGGGAGTTCGGATCCTCACGGAAGCGGACAGCGACACGTTGATCGCGCGGCTGGCGCCGGCGATCCAAACCGTATTGACGGCGGCGCAGGAGTAGCGATGGTCGACTGGGCGGCCGAATGTGACGTGCTGGTCGCGGGTTCCGGCGGTGGCGGCGTGACCGGTGCCTACACCGCGGCGCGCGAGGGCCTCGACGTGCTGCTGGTCGAGGCGACGTCGAAATTCGGTGGCACCACCGCATATTCGGGTGGGGGCGGCGTGTGGTTCCCGTGCAATCCCGTGCTGCTGCGCGCGGGTACCGACGACACCATCGAGGACGCGCTCACCTATTACCGCGCGGTGGTCGGTGACCGTACGCCGCGCGAGCTGCAGGAAACGTATGTGCGCGGCGGCGCCCGGCTGATCGAATACCTGGAAGCCGACCCGAACCTGAAGTTCGTGCCGCTGCCCTGGCCCGACTATTACGGCAAGGCGCCGAAGGCGCGCCTGGACGGCCAGCGCCACATCGCTGCCAAGCCGCTGGCGGTGGCCCGCCGCCCCCGAGTTCCGCGAGGCGATCCGCGGGCCGCTGGACACCGACCGGCTCGGCGCCGAACCCCCGTCGGACTACTACGTCGGGGGCCGCGCCCTGATCGCGCGGTTCCTCAAGGCCATCGGCCAGTACCCGACGGCGTCGCTGCGCCGCGACGCCGCGCTGGTGGAGCTGGTGGTGACCGACGGCCGCGTCACGGGCGCCATCGTCGAGACCGCCGGCGAGCGCCGCGCGATCCGGGCCCGCCGGGGGGTGCTGCTGGCCGCCGGGGGCTTCGAGGCCAACGAGGAGCTGCGCCGCCGGTACGGGGTGCCGGGAACGTCGCGAGACACCATGGGCGGCCCGGGAAGCCGCGGCCTGGCGCTGCAGGCCGGCATCGCGGCGGGGGCCGACACCGACCTGCTCGACCAGGCCTGGTGGTCGCCGGGCATGACCCATCCCGACGGCCGGTCCGCCTTCGCGCTGTGGTTCACCGGCGGCATCTTCGTCAACCAGGACGGCGAGCGATTCGTCAACGAGTCCCGGGCCTACGACCGGGCCGGCCGCGAGATCATCGCCCAACTGGCCGACGGGTCGATCACGTTGCCCTACTGGATGATCTATGACGATAAGGAGGGTGAAGTGCCGCCGGTCAAGGCGGCCAACGTCTCCATCGTCGAGACCGAGCGCTACGTCGCGGCGGGCCTGTGGCACACCGCGGACACCCTCACCGAGCTCGCCGCGAAGATCGGCGTGCCGGGCGAGCGGCTGGTGGCGACGGTCGCGCGGTTCAACGGTTTTGCCGCCGCCGGTGTCGACGAGGACTTCGGCCGCGGCGACGAGGCCTTCGACCGCGCCTTCTCGGCGGGCGCGTCGCCGCTGGTGCCCATCGACTCCCCGCCGTATCACGCCGCCGCCTTCGGCATCTCCGATCTGGGCACCAAGGGCGGTCTGCGCACCGACACCGCGGCGCGGGTGCTCGACGCGGAAGGCACGCCGATCCCCGGCCTGTACGCGGCGGGTAACACCATGGCCGCGCCCAGCGGCACGGCGTATCCGGGCGGCGGCAACCCGATCGGAACCAGCATGCTGTTCAGCCATTTGGCCGTGCTGGACATGCGCGACCGTCGGCCCTGAGTTCTAGGCTGGGTGCGGTGACGGAACGAGATCGCCTTCGAGCACCGCTGGACGAGGGCGCGTTGCGCGCCGAGTTGATCGGCACCGGGCTGGGCTGGCGCAAGCTCGAGGTCGTCGAGCAGACCGGCTCCACCAACGCCGACCTGCTGGCGCGCGCCGCGGCGGGCGACGACGTCGCCGGCGCCGTGCTGATCGCCGAGCACCAGACCGCCGGGCGCGGCCGGCACGGCCGCGGCTGGTCGGCCACGCCGCGGGCCCAGATCACCATGTCGGTCGGGGTCAGCGTGGTCGACGTCCCGACCACCGGATGGGGCTGGCTGCCGCTGGCCACCGGGGTGGCGGTGGTCGACACCGTGACGCCGCTGCTGGCGGGCACCGGGGCGCAGGCCGGTCTCAAGTGGCCCAACGATGTGCTGGCCGGCCCGCCGGATTCGCCGGGCAAGCTGGCCGGAATTCTGGCCGAGGTGGCCAAGCCCGTCGTGGTAATCGGCTTGGGGCTCAACGTGACTCAGTCCGCCGAGGAGATCGACGGGCCCGGCGCCCCCATGCTCAGGTCGTTGCTGGACCTGGGGGTCGCCGCGCCGGACCGCACCGGGCTGGTGTCGGCCCTGCTGCGCGAACTGGGGCGGCGGATCGTGGGCTGGCGCGCCGCGCGGGGGGCCGACTGGGCCCTGGCCGCCGATTACCGGGCTCGCAGCCTGACCCTCGGCAACCGGGTGCGCGCGCACCTGCCCGGCGGCAAACAGGTCGACGGGACCGCCACCGCCATCGACGACCAGGGCCGGCTGTGCCTGGAAAGCGGCGAGCAGACCGTCGTCGTCGCGGCCGGTGACGTGGTGCATTTGCGCTAATGGCGATCGCAAGCGCGGCGCGCAGCTAATGTCTGCGGGCATGGGCTACCCGGATAACGTTCTGGCCGCCGGCGAACACGTCATCGTGCACCGCCACCCGCACTGGAAGCGGCTGATCTGGCCGGTGCTGGTGCTCATCGGGGTGACCGGACTGGCCGCGTTCGGCTCGGGGTACCTCAACTCGACGCACTTCGAGCAGCTCGCCAAGAACATCATCTACGGCGTCATCTGGGGCGTCTGGCTGGTGATCGTGGGCTGGCTGACGCTGTGGCCGTTTCTGAGTTGGCTGACCACTCACTTCGTGGTGACCAACCGGCGGG
>NZ_LZMG01000047.1:0-1976 GCF_001673615.1 Mycobacterium sp. 1245499.0 | reverse complement strand
CGACGCAACGACCCCGACCGGCTGATGCTGCGCAAGTACGACCCCGTCATCCGCCGTCACGTCGACTTCCGCGAGGAGCGCTGAACATGGCCAAGAAATCCAAGATCGTCAAGAACGAGCGCCGTCGCGCGATCGTGGCGCGTTACGCCGAACGCCGGGCCGAACTCAAGGAGGTCATCCGCGCACCGGCGAGCACCGCCGAGCAGCGGGCGGCGGCACGAGAAGCGTTGGCCCGCCAGCCCCGCGACGCCAGCTCCGTGCGGGTCCGCAACCGCGACGCCGTCGACGGGCGTCCCCGCGGCCACCTGCGCAAGTTCGGGTTATCGCGGGTGCGGGTCCGCGAATTGGCGCACGCCGGGCAGCTACCCGGCGTGCGGAAGGCGAGCTGGTGATGGCCCGGAAAGCCGCCGGCAGCCGCCGGCTCGCGCTACCGGCCGGCCGGTCACCGAAAAAGAATGCGCTGCGCACCCTGGGACTGGACGCGGTGGACTACAAGGACACCGCGACCCTGCGCATCTTCATCTCCGAACGCGGCAAGATCCGGTCCCGCCAGGTGACCGGCCTGACCGTCCGGCAGCAACGCCAGGTCGCGACGGCCATCAAGAACGCGCGTGAAATGGCGCTGCTGCCCTACCCCGGCCCGCACACACCGCGGTGACCTCCCCGCGCCGCGGCACCGACCGTCCCTTCACCGTGATCGTCTGCGCCGCTTGCGCGGTCGCCGGCGAACTGTCGGTGCTCGACGAGCTGCGGCCGGCGATTCGGCGCTGCCCGCACTCCATGCTGGTCACCGCCTCCTGCATGCTCGGACCACTCACCTGCGCGTCCCGCCCGACCGGCGGCGGTGTCATGGTCGTGCTGCAGCCCTGCACGAACGACCGGGTGGCCTGCGGCCCGGCCCAGTGGATCGGCCCCATCGCCGACGGCGACGCGGCCGCCGAACTGCGCGAGTGGCTCGAGCTCGGACAGTGGGAAACCGCGCCCGTCCCGGATCGACTCGGGGGCCATCAACGCTGGACAGGCGGTCAAGGCAACTGACGGTCAGCGCGGATAGGCGTAGGGGTTGGGCGGGGCATCGACTCGGGTGACGGCGGTCGCCTGCAGCGTCGGGATGGCCGGCGAATTGGGTTGTCGCGGTGCGGGTATGACCTGACCCTGCACCCGGATCCAGGTGTTGTCCGGTAGGCCGGAGGCGCCCCCGGCGGCCGGGCCGCGCAGATGGATGCGGGCCAGCTGGGCGTCGGCCGCACAACAGATGATGACGATGCGGCCAAGGTCGACGCCCTGCGCCTCGTTGAGCACGAAGCCGGTGACGGTGATCGTTCGGTTCGTCAACGATCCGGTCGTGTCGTGCGCTTCTCGCATCAGCACCTCGGGCAGCGAGACTTCCGGCGCAGGGCCCGGCGGCAGCGGTGAAAACGATTTGTTCAGAACGTCATTGGACACCGACGTCACCGACGGGGCGGCCGCCGAGGGCCGCAGCGCCGGCGGCGCCACGAACATCAGCACCAGCACCGCGACCACCAACAGCCAGGCGATGCCCCGCCGGTGGGAATGCTCGTGGCCGTGCTCGCCGGCCGCGTCAGCGGTCCGGGGTCCACCGCGGCGGATGTCGCCGATGATCGCCACCAGCGCCAAACCGATGAGCACCACCGCCGATACGGCGAGCCACGGCAACAGGCCCGGCTTGACGTAACGGGTGAACACCCCCGACGCGGTGATCATGGCGATGCTGATACCCACCAACAGCAACACCGTGTTCTCGGCTTCGCGACTCATCACCGGGCTCCCAACACGAAAAGCCCGATGACACAGGCACTCACCGTTGCCACCACGAACGTGCACGGCGCAAAGCGTGCGGCGAACGCCCGGCCGAACATGCCCGCCTGCATGGCGAACAGCTTGACGTCGACGGCCGGACCGACGACAAGAAACACCAGCCGGGGCAACAGCGGCACCATGGTCATGCTGGCCGC
>NZ_LZMG01000046.1:0-2781 GCF_001673615.1 Mycobacterium sp. 1245499.0 | reverse complement strand
GTGTTGTGGCGGCGGGGCCGGGGTGATGACCCGGCTTTGCGCGCCGGGAGCCATCCGATCGCCGGGCGGGATGTTGAAGGTCAAGGCGGCGACCGGATCCACCATCCCGTATCCGACCTTGTTGTCCACGCCCGCAGGCGGATTGTGCGCGGACTGCACGATCCGGTTGATTACCTGATGCGCGCTGAGTTCGGGGAATTTCGCGCGCACCAGCGCCGCGACGCCGCTGACGTAGGCCGCCGAGAAACTGGTGCCCCAGAACGGCATGTTCTTCTCGCCCGGTCTCGACGGCGGGTAGGCATTCACCGGGCCGCCGCCCTGCGGTGAGAGGCCCATGATGTGGGTCCCGGGGGCCGCCACGCCGACCCAGGGACCGGTCATGCTCTTGTCGAGCGGGGCACCGCTGCTGTCGACCGCTCCCACCGACAGGACGTAATCGGAGAACCACGACGGCGCCGAGACGATCTTGACCTCGTGCCAGTCCCGCGGATCGGACGGGTCCAATGGGTCATACGTCGGGTTGTTGTTGCAGCCCGCTTCGCCGTCGTTGCCGGCGGCCGCCACGATCACGGCGTCCTTCGCGGTGGCCGCGTACCACAGCGCCGCACCGAGGGCCCGCTGATCGGCCGGGGCCGCCGCGGGCAGGCACGCGGTGACGGAAATGTTGATCACCTTGGCCCCCATGTTGGCGGCGTGAACCACCGCGCGCGCAACCGAATTCAGCGTTCCGGCCTTGACCTTCTCGTCCGAGTAGGGGTCTCCCGGCGGCGGGTTCACCGGCTCGAAGGCTCGTGAGGACTGCCGGATCGAGATGATGGTCGCGTGCGGGGCCACGCCCACCACCCCGTCGGGTGCCCCCGGGGGGAGCGGCGGCACCGCGGGTTCGTCTTCGGTCTGCGGATCCGGCGGCCCGTTCGACGCGGCCGTCGCTCCGCCGCCCTCCGGCGGCGGGGGCGGCGGCGGTGGCGGCGGGGGCGGAAGCACCTGGGTGATGGTCACCGGCGGCGGCGGTGGTGGGGGCGCCACCGGGGGCGGCACCTCGACCGGCGGGGGCGGCGCGCCGGCGATCGGCGGCGGGCCCGCCGGCGGCGGGAACGCGGGAGTGGCGGGCATCGGCCGCGGCATCGGCAAGATCCCTTGGGGCGCAGCGGCGATGATCGAGCTGACGATCGTGCCGTGCGCGTCGCAATCCGATAGGCCGTCCTCACCCATGATGTAGTCGCCGCCGGGGACCGCCGGCAGTCGCGGGTTGGGGGTGACGCCGGTGTCGATGACGGCCACGGGCACCCCGTTGCCGGTGCTGTACTGCCAAGCCTTTGTGATGTTGAGCAGGTTGAAGCCCGGGGCCAGCTGCGCCACGTCGGGGTTGCGCACGGTGATCGGGGTCGAGCAGCTGTTGGCACGGCGCATCGGCTGATCGGATCGCGGGGGACCGTCCGGCGGCACCATACCCGGATCCACCGGTGGTGGTGTAATGGCAAGCGCGACAGGGGTATTGGATGATAATGCGACCAATGTGACAGCGGCGGCCACCGCCGCGGCCCTTCTCAGTGGCGAATCCACGTGAAGAGCCCTCCCAAGGCCGCCGCCGCTGGCAGCAAGACGATGAACGCGAGCACTTCCACCCACTCGACGGTCAACCGGATGAATGGCCTAAACCGCATCGCCGGCACCAAAAGCGCTGCGGCCAAACCCAATGCGGCGAAGGTCGCCACCGCCACCGCGGGCCACATCAACCCGGCCATCACGTCGTGCGGCGCGGCGACGGCATACTTGACCACGCCCGCGCACACCGCCGCGGACGCCCCGCACACCAGGGCGATGGCCTGATACTTGGCGGCGAACCCGCGACCCTGGGTCAGGAAGATGCCGGCCACCAGGCCGGCCACCACCAACGCCAACCACGCCCACGGGCGCCCCGGCGCCAGCACGCCCCACACCGCGGCGGGCAGCACTATCGACACGCCGACGCACAGTCCCACCTGGACCGCGTTGACCAGCCGCGCCGAGGCGGCGATCGCGGCGCCGCGCGCGCTGATGTCGGTCAATTCATTGTCCTCGTCTTCGGATTCGTCCTCGCTGACCGGGGACACGGTGTCGACGGGCATCCCCTCGCGCCGCGCGAACAGGTCCCGCCCGGTGATCGATCCGAAATGCGGCGGCCGGACCCGGGCGACCCACAGCGCGATCAGGGGAGCCATCCGGACCAGCACAAGCAGTCCGACCAAGACGCAGACCGCCAGCACCTGAGCCGAGGCCGGCCGGAACATCCGGACGGCGGCGACGGCGGTCAGCACCCCGAAGACCGTCACCACCGCGGTGACCACCGCGGTCTGCCAGCGGTTCCGCGCCGTCACCCCGATGGCGATGGCGCCCAGGATCACGATGACGGCGCCGATCAGCCCGTGCGCCGCGCCGAGCCGCCCCGGCGGCGCGCAGCCCCCGGCGGTCGCCAGCGACAGGACCGCCAGCCACGCGAAGCCGCTGAAGAGGTCGCGCCGCTCCCGCCACCCGCTGCGCACCACCAGCGTGGCCACCAGCAGCAGGACACCGACGGCGCCGGCGACCGCGGCCGGGACGGGGCCGTCGGTGAATGTCCGGGCGCGCAGCGTCAGTGCCACCACGACCCCGACCGCCATGGCGATCACCGCGACCGCGGTGTGGGCGGCGGTCAGCGGCGTCACCGGCGCGAACATCCGATCGCCGCCGTCGCGGCCCAGCCACTTGCCCATGGCCGCCAATCCCGTGGACAGCGACTCGTACTGCGGTTCGAACGACTCG
>NZ_LZMG01000045.1:0-1019 GCF_001673615.1 Mycobacterium sp. 1245499.0 | reverse complement strand
CGCCATCCCGCTTGGGCCCGATCTGGAGTGTCGTGCGTCAAAGCGTGCCCACCTTCGGCGGTGGAGTGTGCACGGCTCCTATTCTGCGCCAACGTTTTCCAAAACCACTGCTACTGCCTGACCAGAACCGATACAGACCCCGATCACCCCATAATGGGCGGCTCGTTCACGCAATTCGGTCGCCAGCGTCAACAAGTAGCGAGTACCCGTAGCCCCGAAGGGATGTCCGATCGCGACCGCACCGCCATTGGGTGTCAGCTTGTCATCGGGCACCACGAAACCGTCCAGCTGGTTTGGCAATTCCCGCAGCACGCCCAGCGCCTGGGCGCTGAACGCCTCGTGCACCTCCCACACGTCGATCTGCTCGGGGCTGAGTCCTGCCCGCCGGATCGCGGCCGGGATCGCCCATGCGGGGGCCACGCCCATAATGAGCGGGTCGATGCCATAGACCGCACTCGATACCACTCGGGCTAACGGCTGAATGCCGAGCTCGCCGGCTCGCTCCCCGGAAGCGATGACCACGGCACTGGCACCATCACTTAAAGGCGAGGAGTTGGCCGCCGTCATTTGAGTCGTTCCGGGCTGGGCCGGTAAAGCCGCCAGCGCCTCGGCGGTGGTGTCATCGCGGATGAACTCATCATGTTCTGCCAGCCGGGCAGGTGTCTTTTTTGTCGCCGGAATCGGCACGGACATAATCTCTTTGGCTAGCCGTCCTCGATCACGCGCAGCCTTGGCATGTTGCTGGGACCGCAGCGCGAAGGCATCGATCTCCTCGCGGTCCAGTGAGTAGCGGTCGGCAACATTTTGCGCGGTCTCGATCATGCTGATGTAAGCGTTGCGGGCCAACAAAACCGGGTTGGGCGGTCCTCCAGCGCCGCTCCACATGGTGTCGAGCATGAGGACCGGACCCCGGGGACTGAACGCTGCGTCGCCCTTCATCAGCGCCCAACCCGGTTTTGTTGGCCCGCAACGCTTACATCAGCATGATCGAGACCGCGCAAAATGTTGCCGACCGCTAC
>NZ_LZMG01000044.1:0-2865 GCF_001673615.1 Mycobacterium sp. 1245499.0 | reverse complement strand
TGGCGTCGCATCGTGAGGCGCTGATCGCCGAGTGGAAACACGATCAGGCCACCAGCGCGGGTGATCAGCGGCCGCCGGTGCCGGGCACGGTCGAGGCGTTCATGCGCCTGGTGCAGACCGGCTGGGATGTCGAGGCGGCGCGGCGCCCGCACGGGCAGCACACCACCGTGGTGGTGCACCTCGACGTGGAAAAACCCACCGCGGCGCTGCATCTGGGTCCGCTGCTCTCCGATGCCGACCGCCAATACCTGAGCTGTGATGCCACGTGCGAAGTGTGGTTCGAACGCCGCGGCGAGGTCATCGGTGCCGGGCGGGCCACGCGGGTGATCAACCGGCGGCTGCGCCGCGCGCTGGAGTACCGCGACCGCACCTGTGTGGTGCCGGGTTGTGGTGCCACCCGTGGTCTGCACGCCCATCACCTGCGGCACTGGGAAGACGGCGGCCCCACCGAGTTGGCCAACCTGGTGCTGGTCTGTCCTTACCATCACCGGTCACACCATCGGGGTGTCATCACCATCAGCGGGCCCGCACACGCACTCGTGGTCCGCGACGACGAAGGCCGAGTGCTCAGCGCGGGATCGCTGGCGCGCCCACCCACGGGGCCCCCACCTGCGGTGGCGCCGTGTCCGGGACCGATCGGCGAACGCGCCGACTGGTGGTGGTACACACCCTTCCAACCCCAACCACCACCGACAAACAACTAGCTAGGTTCTGCGCGGCCTCCGGCCGACGGTATCGATGGAATTGCTGCCCGTCAGCGCAGCATGGTCGCCACGATCCCGGCAAGGTAACCCAGCCGGGCGACCTCCGAGGGCCGGAATTCGGGGCCGGGACGGCCGAGCACCACGGCGGTGTGCGGATCGCCCAGCGGGGCCGCGACCATCGTCATGTCCATGTCGCGCCACGCTTGGGGCACCCAGTCGCCGCTGCTGTCCAGCGTGACGGCCCGTTCGATCGGCAGCCATGGCGCCGAGTCCGCCTTGGTCTCCGGGGCGCCGGGGCTGCCGGCCAGGCGCTGGAGCTCGCCGTCCGCGCTGCGCAACACCGTGCACCAACTGACGCGCAGCACCTTGGGCGCCTCGTTGGCGAGAACCTGCAGTCGTGCGGCCTTGCCGTCGGCCGCGGCGATGTGGTCGAGCAGCTCGAGTTCGCGGTGCGCCTCCAGCAGGCCCGTGTGCGGGCGCACGCTGTCCACCCGGACACCGGACAAGGACTCGGCGGCCGTGATCAGCGTGTCCGGCATGGCGCCGGGCGGCAGTTCGATCACCAGGTCGTCGGTCGCGTAGCCCGAGCTGCGCTCCACCACATCGAGCGACAGGATGTCGGCGCCCACCGAACCGAGCGCCACCGCCAGCGACCCCAGGCTGCCTGGCCGGTCGACGAGCTCGATGCGCAACAGATAGGAGGGCACGGCCAACACTGTTGCACAGGCATGTGTCTTCTGCCCGCCGAGCGTCACGGCGGTGTGACGGTGGTCGCCCAACGTCACGCCAGCGCCATGGACGCGGCGGGCTAGGCTTTCGGATCGTGTCCCAGATCTCCCGCGACGAGGTAGCGCACCTGGCCCGGCTGTCCCGGCTGGCGCTGACCGACAGCGAGCTCGACAGCTTCGCCGGCCAGCTCGACGCCATCTTGACCCACGTCAGCCAGGTTCAGGCGGTGGACGTCACCGGCGTCGAGGCGACCGACAACCCGCTCAAGGACGTCAACGTCACCCGCCCCGACCAGCCGGCACCCTGCCTCACGCAGGCCCAGGCGCTGGCCGAGGCGCCCGAGGCCGTCGACGGCCGCTTCGGCGTCCCGCAGATCCTGGGGGACGCCGAGTGAACGAGATCGTCCGGTCCGACGCCGCCACCCTGGCCGCCCGGATCGCCGCCAAAGAGGTGTCCTCGGTCGAGGTCACCCAGGCATGCCTGGACCAGATCGCCGCGACCGACGACCGCTACCACGCCTTCCTGCACGTGGCGGCCGACGAGGCGCTGGCGGCGGCGGCCGTCGTCGACGAGGCGGTGGCCGCCGGGGAGCGGCTGCCGTCCCCGCTGGCCGGGGTCCCGCTGGCGCTCAAGGACGTCTTCACCACCGTCGACATGCCCACCACCTGCGGGTCCAAGATCCTCAAGGGCTGGCGTTCCCCGTACGACGCCACTCTCACCTCGCGGCTGCGCGCCGCGGGCATCCCGATCCTGGGCAAGACCAACATGGACGAGTTCGCGATGGGCAGCTCGACCGAGAACTCCGCCTACGGGCCCACCCGCAACCCGTGGGACGTCGACCGGGTGCCCGGTGGCTCCGGCGGCGGCAGCGCGGCCGCGTTGGCCGCGTACCAGGCCCCGCTGGCGATCGGATCCGACACCGGCGGCTCCATCCGGCAGCCCGCCGCGCTCACCGCAACGGTGGGAGTCAAGCCGACCTACGGCACGGTGTCGCGCTACGGCCTGGTGGCGTGCGCGTCGTCGCTGGATCAGGGCGGCCCGTGCGCGCGCACGGTGCTCGACACCTCCGACGGCAGGATCAGGTAGTAGGCGGCCAGCGCGTACTCGAAGTGGGGGCAGTCGACCTCGCTCACGTCAGCGCCCAGGGCGGTCAGCTGCTCGACGGCGGCCTCGAACGCGCTCAGCACCCCGGGCTGATAACCCTCGCCGCGTAGCTGCTTGACCACTCCGACGCGCACGCCCTTGAGGTCACCGTCCGCGCCGGCCCGGGCGGCGCCCACGACGTCGGGCACCGCCGCGTCCACCGACGTGGAGTCGCGGGGGTCATGCCCGGCGATCACCTGGTGCAGCAGTGCGGTGTCGAGCACCGTGCGCGCGCACGGGCCGCCCTGATCCAGCGACGACGCGCACGCCACCAGGCCGTAGCGCGACA
>NZ_LZMG01000043.1:0-1043 GCF_001673615.1 Mycobacterium sp. 1245499.0 | reverse complement strand
CGTCGTCCAGCGCGGCCAGCGCGGCCTGGACCTCGCCGAGCTCGATGCGGTAGCCGCGGATCTTCACCTGCTCGTCGGCGCGACCCAGGTAGCGCAGCTGTCCGTCGGGCCCCCAGCAGACCAGGTCCCCGGTGCGATACATGCGCGCCCCGGGCGCCCCGAACGGGCACGCCACGAACCGCGAGGCCGTCAGCCCGGCCCGGCCCACATACCCGGCGGCCACCCCGTCGCCGGCCACATACAGCTCGCCGACGACCCCCTCGGGCACCGGGCGCAACCACGGGTCGAGCACGAACAGGGCCGCGCCGTCCACCGGCAGACCGATCGGCGGCGTCCCGGATCCCCGCGTCAGCGGGGCGCTGATCGCCACACACATGGTGGTCTCGGTCGGGCCGTAGGCGTTCACCATCACCCGGCCGGGCGCCCAGCGATCCACCACCTCGGCCGGGCAGGCCTCGCCGACCACCGCCAGCGTCACCGACTCCAGCCCCTTCGGCGACAGCATCGCCACCGCCGACGGGGTCTGCGTCAACACAGTGACCTCCGCGTCGACGAGCAGGGCGTGGAAGTCCTTCGGCGAGCGGGCCACCGACTCGGGCACCACCACCAGCCGGCCGCCGCGCAGCAGCGCGCCGAAGATCTCCCAGACCGACACGTCGAAGGCGTACGAGTGGCTCTGCGTCCACACGCCCACCCGCGGCAGGCCGGCGTCCAGGGTGTCCAGCAGCTGGGTCACGTTGCGGTGGGTGATCGCCACGCCCTTGGGGACACCGGTGGTGCCCGAGGTGTAGATGACGTAGGCGATGCCGTCGGCCGCGACCGCCGGCAGCGGCGTGGCCGCGCGCTCCCCGATCCGGGGGTCCTCGATATCGATGACCGTCACCTCGGAGCCGTTCAGCCGCGACCGCAGGCCTTCGGTGGTGACGGCGGCGACCGGCGCGGCGTCGTCGAGCATGAAGCGGATCCGGGCGCCCGGCGCGGCCGGGTCGATCGGCAGGTACGCCGCCCCGGTCTTGAGCACCGCCAGGATGGCCACGATCGCC
>NZ_LZMG01000042.1:0-1497 GCF_001673615.1 Mycobacterium sp. 1245499.0 | reverse complement strand
GGCTCGCTGCTGGTGCGCCACGGCCACCCCGCCGTCGCCGAGGCCTTCCTGACGACCCGGCTCGACCGACAGTGGGGTGGCGCGTTCGGCACCATGCCCGACGGGCTCGACCTCGCACCGATCCTAGAGCGGGCTCTAGTCAAGGGATGAGGCGAAGGGTGCTTATCGCGAACCACTTTGACGACGCTGTGGTTGCGACACGCTGCGGCATAGCGGGGCTCGCAGCGACTCCCCACGTGTGTTGAGAGGTATACATGACCCTGGATTCTGTCGACCGCCTCACAGCTCGCTCTGTCATCCTGAGCCTTCTCTTGGGACTCCACCCAGCATCCGCGACTTCGGCGGAATTGATACGCCTTACCTCAGAGTATGAGATAAGCGAGGCGGCGGTGCGTGTGGCACTCACACGGATGGTGGCCAGCGGAGATTTGGTCCGATCGCCTGACGGCTATGGTCTGTCGGATCGGCTGCTGGCTCGGCGGCGCCAACAGGACGATGCCCTGCGGCCGCCGACTCGTGTGTGGCGCGGAGCCTGGATAACGGTGGTGATCACCAGCATCGGAATCGAACCTCGAACACGGGCTGACACGCGAAGGTTGCTGTGTGACAACCGATTAGCTGAATTGCGCGAGGGCGTGTGGATAAGACCTGACAATCTCAAGCTGGAACTGCCCATCGACTTAGAAGAGCGCGCAAGGATCCTGTACTCATACGACAATGCGCCCGCGCAGCTCGCCGGCATGTTGTGGGATCTTCCCGGTTGGGCCAGGACCGGACGGGAACTGCTCGATGGTATGGCCAACGCTTCGCAGGCGCTTGAACAATTCGTTGCTGCCGCAGCAATCATGCGCCACCTGATGACAGATCCGGTGCTGCCTGAGAACCTACTGCCTGCCCGCTGGCCCGGCGACGAGCTACGCACGGCATATGCCGAATTCGCCGCCGAAGTCAACGACCGCCGCTACCAATCCGACGCTGTGGCGACATAACGAGCCAATTGCTCGTGGGTCCCTGATGGCCGATAAGCGCAGTGCCGTGGACGAAGCGCGCAGAGCGGCTGTCGCGGCCTAGCGGAGCAAATGCGTTGGCACTAGCGTCGCCTGGGCAGGTGTGGAGAAGGGATCTGCGAACGGTGAGCGAAGGCGACCGAATGACGGGAGCGCCGACTGCGGCCGCTGCCAATACGTTCCTATGGAAGCCGACGAAGCGGTTCGACGACTTCGCTCTGGTGTGTTGTGGGGAGCCCCACCTAGATCTGCTGAGTGATCCCGACGACTTTTCGCTAACCCAGCGGGTGGCTCAACACGGTGCCTGGCAGGAACAACTGCTCTTTGAACAGCACCACCATGCTGATCCAGCTGCGGGCCGGGGCTGCATCGGTGGACATGACCGGTGTGAAATCGGGTTGGGACGTCACCTGCCGACCGAGTGCATCGCGGAGGGCATCGTCGACAGCCGAGCGGTCGATCTTCAGAGAGATCAATCTGCTGCCGGCGG
>NZ_LZMG01000041.1:0-7395 GCF_001673615.1 Mycobacterium sp. 1245499.0 | reverse complement strand
GTGATCGAAAAGTCCTCGCACTTCGGCGGTTCCACCGCTCTGTCCGGCGGCGGCATCTGGGTACCCGGTGCCCCCGCGCAGCGGCGGGAGGGCTATGTGCCCTCGCCCGAGGGCGTCGTGGAATACCTCAAACGGATCACCGACGGCCTGGTCAGCGAGGCACGGTTACGGCAGTACGTCGAGACGGCACCACAGATGCTGCAGTTCTTGGAGCAACTGTCCGGATGGTTTGAATTCGTCTGGAAGCCCGGCTATGCCGACTACTATCCCGAGTTGCCCGGGGGCTCCGAACTGGGCAGCACCATTAACGTGCCGCCCATCGACCTGCGGAAGTTGGGTGCCGACGAGCAGAAGCTGCTGCAGCCGCTGGCGCTGGCACCGAAGGGAATCTGGCTAGGCCCCAAGGAATTGCGCACGTTCTACCGCATCAGGCAGTCATGGGCAGGCAAGGGTGTGCTGCTCAAATTGATTTCGCGGATGGTCCGGGCCCGGGTGTTCGGCGAGCGGATGGCCGCCATCGGTCAGTCGCTCGCGGCCCGGCTCCGGCTGGCGCTCCGGGAACGCGGCATCCCGCTGTGGCTGGAGTCGCCGATGGTGCGACTGCTCACCGATTCCGAGGGGGCGGTCACCGGAGCGGTGGTGGAACGCGAGGGCGACACACAGCGCATCGGCGCACGTATGGGCGTCATCCTGGCGTCGGGGGGATTCGACCACGATCTGGCCTGGCGCAAAGAACTTCTGCCCGAGGTGGACCAGGACTGGAGCTTCGGCAATCCCGCGGCGATGGGCGACGGTATCCGCGCCGGCCAACAGATCGGCGCCGCAACGGATTTGCTGGACGAAGCCTGGTGGTTCCCGGCGATCCAGTGGCCGGACGGCCGGATGCAGTTCATGCTCAACGAGCGGATGATGCCGGCCCAGTTCATCGTCAACGGTGCGGGCAAGCGCTTCATCAACGAGGCGGCTCCCTACATGGACTTCGGCCACGCCATGATCGAGGGCCAGAGGTCCGGCATCACCCACATCCCCTGCTGGCTGATCACCGACCACAGATCGTTCAATCGCTACGTCGTCGGTGGACACCTGCCCATACCGAAAATTCCGGGGGCGCCGGTGCCCACCGGCCGCAAAATCCCATCGGCCTGGCTGGAATCCGGTGTGGTCAAGGCGGCCATGTCATGGGACGAGATGGCGGCCAAGATCGGCGTGCCCGCAAGCCAGCTGACCGAAACTGCCCGCCGCTTCAACGAACTCGCCCGCAAGGGACACGACGACGATTTCAACCGCGGCGACAGCGTGTACGACAACTACTACGGCGACCACACCCTGCCCAACCCGAACCTGTACCCCCTCGGCGATCCGCCGTACTACGCCTTCCGGATCGTGCTCGGCGACCTGGGCACCTCGGGCGGTCTCCTGACCGACGAGCACGCCCGCGTGCTGCGGACCGATGGCACGGTGGTGCCCGGCCTCTACGCAGTGGGTAACACCTCCGCACCGGTGATGGGCCGCAGTTACGCCGGTGCCGGGGCGACCATCGGCCCAGCCATGACCTTCGGCTACGTCGCAGCGAAACACGTTGCGGCACAGGCAGCCAACCGAGCCGCTAATACTCATAGGAGGTAACGATGAAAATTTCGCTGTTCTACGAATTCGCCCTGCCGCGGCCCTGGGCGCCCGACGACGAACACGTCCTGCTGCAGGACTGTCTCAACGAGGTCGAGGCCGCCGACAAGGCGGGCTTTTCCACCGTGTGGCTGACCGAGCATCACTTCCTCGAGGAGTACTGCCACTCGACGGCCCCGGAGATCTTCCTGGCCGCGGCCAGCCAGCGGACCAAGAACATCCGGCTGGGGTTCGGCATCATGCACCTGCCGCCGGTGGTCAATCACCCGGCGCGGGTGGCCGAGCGCATCGCCACGCTCGACCTGCTGTCCAACGGCCGCGTCGAATTCGGCACCGGGGAATCGTCGTCGGTCGGTGAGCTCGGCGGATTCAACATCGACCCCGCCGACAAGCGGGCGCAGTGGGAAGAGGCCCTCGAGGTCTCGATCCGCTGCATGATCGAAGAACCGTTCACCGGGTTCAACGGCGAGCATGTCCAGATGCCGGCACGCAACGTCGTCCCCAAGCCGCTGCAAAAGCCGCACCCGCCGGTGTGGGTCGCCTGCACGCGGCCGGCCAGCGTGCAGATGGCGGCGCAAAAGGCCATCGGCGCTTTGAGTTTCGCCTACACGGGTCCCGGTCCGCTGACCGAGCGGGTGAACGGCTACTACAAGGAGTTCGAGGAGAACGGCGTCCCGGTCACCCCCCGCATCAACCCGAACATCCTGGCCATCGGCGGCGACCTGTCGATGATGGTCGCCAAGACCGATGAGCAGGCCCTGCAGCGGCTCGGACAGGGCGGCGGATTCTTCTCGTTCGGAATCATGCACTACTACATGACGGGGGTGCACACGCCGGGGCGCACCGGGGTGTGGCAACGCTATCTCGAAGAGGTGGAAAAGGATCCGACGCTGGCGTACGGCCCCGGCCGGGGTGCGATCGGATCGCCGGCCACGGTGCGCGAGTTCCTCCGCGGCTACGAAGAAAGCGGCGTCGACGAGATCATCCTGCTGCTCAACCCGCGCAGCCACGAGGGCACCATGGAATCCATCGAGCTGATGGGCTCCGAGGTGCTTCCCGAGTTCATCGAGCGCGACGCGAAGGCCGTGGCGGAAAAGGCGAAGCGGCTGGAGCCCGTCATCGAGAAGGTGGAGTCGCGTCGCCCGGAATCGACCGCACCGCAATTCGACGAGGATTACTCGTTTGGTGGGCTCCCGACTGGCCGCGGCGGTAAGTTCACCGCCAGTGAGATCCCCGAAGCCATGGCGGAGATCAACGAAGGCCGCGTGCAGGCGGCGCAGCGCGCGAAGGAACAGCAGAAGTAAACCGGAGAATTTCGAGGCGAGCCTTGGGAGCAATCGACGAGCTGTGGCGCTACGACGGTCGCCGTGCGGTGGTCACCGGATGTGCCTCCGGCATCGGCGAACACGTGGTGCGGCAGCTCAGCGAGCTCGGGGCCGAAGTCATCGGCCTGGACAAGCGACGGCCGGACTTCGCGATCGACGGGTTCCACGAGGTCGACCTGGCTGATCGGACATCGATCGAGTCGGCGGTAGCCGACGTGACCGGTCCGGTCGACGCGTTGTTCAACGTCGCCGGCGTGTCGTCCGGGATCGGCGACCCGCTGCTGGTGGTGACCGTCAACTTCCTGGGGATGCGCCATCTCACCGAGGCGCTGATACCGAAGATGTCCGCGGGGTCGTCCATCGTGAGCGTGTCATCGCTCGCGGCGGCCGCCTATCGGGAGCACCTGCGGGAGGTGGCGCCGCTGCTGCATACGGCGACGATGCAGGCGGGCATCGACTGGTGCCGTGAGCATCCCGACGTGCTGGGTACCGGCTATCAGTTGTCCAAGGAAGCGATCATCCTGTACACCATGCGCAGCGCCACGCCACTGGGCGCGCGGGGAATCCGCATCAACTGCACGGGTCCCGGCGTGACCGAGACGCCGATCCTGGACCAGCTGCGCACCGCCTACGGGCAGGGCTTTCTCGACGACATCCCCAAGCCGCTGGGTCGCGTTTCCGAGCCCGCCGAGCAGGCCTCGGTTCTGCTCTTCCTGAATAGCGATGCCGCCAGCTATATTTCGGGCCAGGTGTTGTGGGTTGACGGCGGAAACGTGGGCGCCGCGATCGCTGGCGAACTCGAGGAAGGACGTGCTCCGTGGCCAGTGTGACCGACTTTCGCCGGGCCGCTCGCGATGTCAGTAACTGGGGCCGCTGGGGCGATGACGACGAGCTCGGCACGCTGAACTTCATCACCTCCGAAAAGATCGCCCAGGCAGCGGGTTTGGTCCGCCACGGCAAGGTTTTTCCGCTCGGGGTGGACTTCGGGTCGTCGGGGCCGCAGGGCGCCTTCGGTTTTCGGCACAATCCCATTCACGTGATGACGGTGGATGGTGGTGACGCCAGCACGCTCGCTCACTACGGCCCGAATTGGGATCGCAATCCCACGGCGGCGCAGATGGGTCCGTACTTCGTCGACAACCTGTTCAGGTTCAACGACGACATGATCATCATGCCGCTGCAGGCGGCCACCCAGTGGGACGCGTTGTCGCACGTCTACTACGACGACAAGCTCTACAACGGGATTCCGGCGGGGTCGGTGACCAGCCTCGGGGCCCGCCACCTCGGCATCGAGAAGGTTGACGGCAAGGGCATCACCTCGCGCGGTGTCCTGCTGGATGTGGTGCGCCATCGCGGCGCGGAGGTCTTCCTGGAGCATGGAAAACCCATCACTCCAGCGGAATTGGACGATGTCGTCCGCTCCCAGGGCGTGACGATCGGGCGCGGTGACATCCTGCTCATTCGCACCGGCTGGTGGACGAGGTTCCTGCAGACGGGCAACAAGACCGAACCGTATTCCGGCCTGGACTGGCAGTGCGCCCAGTGGCTGCACGATCACGAGATCGCCGCGGTCGCGTCCGACAATCTCCAGGTCGAAGACCCGGTGTCCGGGGTTGACGGCGTGTTCTTGCCGTTCCACCTGTTGACGCTGCGCGACATGGGCCTGATGCTCGGCGAGTATTGGGACTTCACGGCACTGGCCGCCGACTGCGCCGCCGACGGTGTGTACGAGTTTCAACTCATCGCACCGCCCCTGAGATTCGTTGGGGCAGTGGGCTCGCCGGTGAACCCGATCGCGATCAAGTGATGCAGCGCAAAACGCTGTCGGTCGATGGGCTGACCACCAGCTATCTGGAAGCCGGCGACGGCGACCCGGTGGTACTGCTGCACGGTGGTGAGTTCGGCGCCGGCGCCGAACTGGGGTGGGAACGCAACTTCGCCGCGCTGTCGGCACGATATCGGGTCTTGGCGCCCGACCAGCTGGGATTCGGGCAATCCGCGAAGGTCATCGATTTCGTCGACGGCCGCGGCATGCGGATCCGGCATGTGGCACGGTTTTGCGAGTTGCTCGGGGTCGACTCGGCGCACTTCGTCGGCAATTCGATGGGCGCCATCAATCTGCTCACCGATGCCACGTCGGAGACCCCGCTGCTGCCGGTTCGCAGCTTGGTGATCATCTGCGGCGGCGGAGAAATCCAGCAGAACCGGCATTTCGAGGCGCTACAGAACTATGACGCCACGCTGCCGGCGATGCGCCGCATCGTCGAGGCGTTGTTCTTCGACCCCGGCTATCCCGATGACGACGACTACGTACGGCGTCGTTACGAATCGAGCACCGCGCCGGGGGCGTGGGAAGCCGTCGCCGCGGCCAGGTTTCGCCGCCCGGGAGCCACGCCGTCGGCGACGCCATCGAGCGCTCGCGCCTACGAACGCATCGGCGTGCCCACGCTGGTCGTCGAAGGGGGAGGCGACAAACTCCTTCCGGCCGGTTGGGCCGCCGAGATCGCCAAGCAGGTCGACGGCGCCCGCTCGGTGGTGGTCGAGAAGGCCGGACACTGCCCCCAGATCGAGCAGGCCTCGGTGGTAGACGAGATGCTGCTGGATTTCCTGGGCGCGGTCTGAACGTCAGAAGACGTAGTCCAGGCGGGTCATCATTCCCGCCACTTGGTGATAGGTGTTGTGGCAGTGCATCACCCAGGTGCCGGGATTGTCGGCGACGAGCACGGCGGCGAGCTTCTGCTTGGGCAGCACCATGACGGTGTCTTTGCGGGCGCCCGGGCTCCCGTCCGCCTTGATCACCTGGAATGTGTGCCCGTGCAGGTGGATCGGGTGATACATCATCGTCGTGTTGTCGAACGTGATGGTCGGCCGTTGCCCCTGGTGCACGTGCAGCGGATTCGTCTTGCCGTAGGGCTGCCCGTTGATCGTCCAGTTGTATTGCGTCATGTTGCCGCCCAGGACCACGGGCAGGTTGAGCCGGGGGTCCGGGCGGCCAAGGTTGACCGGCGTTGTCGCGGTGAACATCTCGACGGTGCCCACCCGCTTGGTGAGTTCGGCGGGTTGAAACTGCGGGTCGGGTGCGCTGCCGGCCCCGGTGGAAAGCACTGCGCGGGCCAGGCCGTTCTTGCCTTCGGCGACCGCGACTAATGGGAAGACACCGTCCGCGGCGGTCACGGTGACGTCGTAGCGTTCGGCCATGCCGATCAGCAGGGCGTCGACCTGCGCGGGCACCACGGGGTAGCCGTCGGTGTGAGTCACCGTCATCGCGTGACCGGCCAGTGCCACCCGGAAGGTGGTGTCGGAGGCGGTGTTGATGAAGCGAATGCGGATGCGCTGGCCTGGTTTGGCATTAAAGGTCATGGGCGAGGCGGGAATTCGCCCGTTGGCCAGATAGTACGGGTAGGCGATGTCTCCGGCGTCGCCGCCAAGGAGGTCGCTGGTGCCGACGCCCGCCGCCGGAGGCGGGGGCGCGGCGCTCGTCGAGGCTGTCGGGCTGGTCGACGTCGTCTCCGACGCCGATGAACTTGTCTCCGTCGTCGTGGTCGTCGGCGTCGTCGTTTCGGGCGCGTTCTGCGGAGGCTTGTTCGGGTTACTCAGTTCGCTGTAGAGCTGCTGGGGACTCTTTCCGGCGCCGTCGGTCCAATCGTCGAGGACGACGATCCACTCGGCGTCGTAGTTGCCCTCGGTCGGGTCGTCGACGATGACCGGCAGATACAGACCGGTGTCCTCGTCGAGGCCGGTATGCGGATGTGCCCAGTAGGTCCCGGAATTCGGCACCGAGAACCGGTAGGTGAAATCCTGGCCGGCCGCGATGTTGGGGGTCGCCGGCTCGGCGCCGTCCATGTCGTTGCGTAGGGCGATGCCGTGCCAATGCACCGACGTCGGATGGTCGAGTCGGTTGGACACCGTCACCTCGACCTCGTCGCCGATGCTGGCGCGGATCACCGGGCCGGGGATGCCGTTGCCGAAGGCCAGCGTGCGGACGATCGGTCCACCCAGGTCGACCTGGACCTGTTGGGCCGTCAGCTTGGCGGTGACGGTGCGGCCGCTATGCGGTCGGGCTGCCTCGGTTTCGGCGATGGCCGCCGACATCCGGGCACTGCCCGACGGCTCGGGCTTGGTTTGACTGCACGCCGTCAGCGCCAACCCGCCGGCGATGCCGGCGGCCATGAAACCGCGCCTGGTGAGCCGAGTTCTGTCGAAGGGCGCGCCGCTGGTCGGTTGCACGGGCAATTGGTGCTCCTCGTCTTTGGTTCGCCCCAACGTTCTCGTGCTTGGATGCTAGGCGGAGCGCAACAGCCAGCGCTAGACCTTTCGCTTATCGGGCGTGTGCGCGGGCATGCTCGAACAACGCTGTGGCGGCTTGCCCCCGTGTGAGAGTGACCCCGCGCGAACGCTTCTGGGCCGAAAGGACCTCACACAGCCACACCGCCCCCATCGACAT
>NZ_LZMG01000040.1:0-13646 GCF_001673615.1 Mycobacterium sp. 1245499.0 | reverse complement strand
CGACCACCAGCACCGGGGCGGTGACCCCGGCCAGCAGGGCGTGCTGGTCGGGCCGGGCGGACACCACGCTGCGCACCGCCCAGCGCACCGAATCGGTGTTCACCGACTGCACGGCTGCCTGCACGGTCGCCACCACGTCCGGGCGGGTGCGCAGCGTCGTCGGGCCCAAGAAGGCGCGGACGGCCGAGCGGGTCAGCGGCGGCCGGATGCCGCCCAGCAACCTCGCCAACCGGAGCATGGCGGCGTACTGAATCTTTTGCGCGACAGGGGCTTTAGAGGCCGTGCAATTCATCAGCACCGCGCGGTCGAGGCGGTCGGGGTAGCGGGCGGCGAAGGTGCCGCCGATCATGCCGCCCCATGAGTTGCCGACGAAGTGGGCCCTGTCGAGGTCGAGCCCGTCCAGCAACTCGACGACGCAGCGGGCGCAATCGGTGAAGTCGAACATCGCGCGCAGCGGCGCACTGCCGCCGTGGCCGGGCGGATCGATGAGCACCAGCCGATGGCTGTCGCCGAAGCGCGCGGCCTGGCCGGCCCACAGGTCGCCCGTCATCAACAGGCTGGGCCACATCAGGACCGCGGGCCCGGTGCCCGCGCTGACCTGGACGTGCAGCGTTCCGAGAACCGTGTCGACGAACCGCGAAGCCAGCCGGGGGTTATTGGCGGTCACGCTGCCTCCTGACGTCCAATCGTGCGCGGCAGATGCCACACAGCCGTCCTGATGATTTTCCGCGTCGGTGATACTGATGCGGTGACGAACAACGATGTTCATCCTGACCTGCAACGATTTGTCCGCATCGCCCCACGCCGGCTCGTGGGTCCCCGGACCCTGCCGCTCATGCGGGCGGGGATCGCGTGGCGGGGACGCCTCGGCAAGCCCGTGGCCGGGGTCGAGGTGGTCACCCTGGATTCGGGGGCCGGCGTTCGGCTGTTCCGGCCCGCCGGGGTCACCGAAACCACGCCCGCGCTGTTGTGGATCCACGGCGGCGGATACGTGATCGGCACCGCCCAGCAGGATGACCAGCTCTGCAGCGGCTTCAGCAGGCGGCTGGGCATCACCGTCGCATCGGTGGAATACCGCCTGGCGCCCGAACATCCGTATCCCACGCCGCTGGAAGACTGCTATTCGGCGCTGACCTGGCTGGCCGGGCTGCCCTCGGTGGACCGCTACCGCATCGCCATCGGCGGCGCCAGCGCCGGCGGCGGCCTCGCGGCGGCCCTGGCCCTGCTGGCCCGCGACCGTGCCGAGCTCAGCCCGGCATTTCAGCTGCTGACCTATCCCATGCTCGACGACCGCAGCTCGGCCACCGCACCCCGGGCGCACTACCGGCTGTGGGACAACCGCAGCAACAAGTTCGGCTGGGCGGCCTATCTCGGCAACGCCGACCCCGCGGTGGCCGTCCCCGGCCGCCGCGACGACCTCAGCGGATTGCCGCCGGCCTGGATCGGGGTGGGCACGCACGACCTGTTCCACGACGAAGACCTCGCCTACGCCGAGCGCCTGACCGCCGCGGGGGTGCCGTGCCAGGTCGAAACCATTCCGGGCGCCTTCCACGGCTTCGACCTGGTGTTGCCGAAAGCCCAAGTGTCGCGGCGGTTTTTCGACAGCCAATGCAACAGTCTGCGCGCCGCGCTCAGCCCGGCCACCTGACAGCACCTCACATCGCGAAGTAGATCAGCTCACCGCCGATGACGGTCGCCGCCACCAGGCCGGCGTCCAGGGCGGCCAGCGCCGTCTGCGGCGGTTCGTTGAGCACGCACAGGTCGCCCGGCTGCCCGATGTCCACGGTGCGCGGCCGGCCCGGCTGATCGGCCCGGCCCAGGAACATCGTCAAAGCCTCTCGCGCCGAGACGCATTCGCGCGGGCCCAGGACGGCGCCCTGAACCGTGGTGCGGTGCACCGCGGCGCGCATCGCCGTCCAGGGATCGCCGTGGCCGAACGGCATGTCGGTGGACAGCGCGACCGGCACCCGCGCCTTGCGCAGGGATGCGACGCGCCATAGCTGATCGTGTTCGGCGGCGGGGACCTCGGCGAGGTATTGGTCGCCACGCTCGGCGACGAAGTTGGGCTGCGTCACCACCGTGACCCCGAGCTCGGCGAGGTCGGCCAGATTGTCGTCGGGCACCACCGCGGCGTGTTCGATGCGGTCCCGCGGGTGGCCGCCCGCCTCGCGCAGGGCCGCGATGGTCACCACCAGCTGGGCGGCGGTCACGCAGTGCACGGCGACGGGCCGACCGCTATCGTGCTGGTGCGTAACCCATTCCGTGAGCGCCTCGAGGTCCAGGCTGTCGTCGTGCAGGATCTTCTTGCCCGGTGACAGGAAGCTCAGCCGGGGCCGGAACTCGCCTCGCCGGTGCGCCTCCGTCAGCGACGCCATGTCGTCGGCGTCCAGGTCCGGGGTGGCGTCGGTGACGCCGGTGACACCGGTCGCGGTGATCCGGCGGCTCAGTTCGGCCAGATCGGTTTCGCGCCGCTGCAGGGCCAGCGACCAGCCGCGGTCGGCGCTGCGCAGCCGACCGTCGGGATGCTCGGACAGGCCGACCCGGCCCAGCGCTTCGGAATTGAGGATCCACAGCGCCCCGCTGCGGTGCTGGATGCGCACCGGAATGTGGGGAACGATGGCGTCCAGCGCACCCCGATCGAGTTCTCCGGCCACCGAATCGTGGTAGCCGACAGCGCGAATCCAGCCGTCGGGGCCCGGTGTGGCGTTGGTCAGCAATTGGGTGAGCTCGGTTTCGGTGCTGACCCCGGGCGGCCCGACGAGAAACGAATCCTGGGCCGAGGCCGCCGAGCGCAGGTGCACGTGGTGGTCGTGCAGGCCGGGCAGGACGGTGCCGCCGCGGGCGTACAGCACGCCCTCCCCCGGGCGCGCCACCAGGCCCTCACCCGGCGGCGCGATCTCTTCGATCAGCGCGCCCACCCGGATGTCCGCTGTCCTCCCGTCCAGCAAGGTGGCCCGCTGAATTAGCATGGTAGGCAACGCCTTTGGTCGACCAGGCGCCGCACCGCCTCGTTGTCGGCGCCCAGTCCGGACGCCGGCGGTGCGGCCGGTGGGGCCGACGGCGCCGACACGGGTGCGCCCGATGCCGAGGGCCCGGTCGGTAGCGCCGCGTAGGTCGCGGCGACCCCGGCCATGCAGATGCGGATCAACTCGCCGCCGCCGCGGCCCAGGGCTTCGGCCACCGCCAGGGCCGCCTCCAGCCCGGTCAGCGGGTCGGCGATGGCGTCGCCGCAGAATACCGGCCCGTCGGCGCCGGTGCCGACCAGCCCGCCGGCCACCGCGGTGTCGTCGCCGAATCCCGGTCTGTGGCCGTCGTATCCGGTGATTTGCAGCCAGATTCGGCCGGCGCGCGCCGTGACGTCCTCGGGCCCGAGCCCCCGGCGCGCCAGTGTCGCGGGGCGCGAGCCCTCAATGACGATGTCGCTGGCGGCCAGCAGTTCCCGCAGTTCGTCGGCCTGGGTGTCGAAATCGATTCCATAGCAGAGCTTTTGGCCGTTGATCCAGTCGAAAAAGGCCGGGTTCCCGGCCCGGGTGCCGTCGGGACGTCGCGGGCTTTCGACCTTGACGACGGTCGCACCGGCACGCGCGAGCAGGCCCGCGCACAAAGGACCCGCCCACATCGAGGACAGGTCGGCCACCAGCAGCCCCTGCGGGCCGCGCGGCGCCAACCGCGATCCCTGGACGCGGATCCGCGGCGGCGCGGGCGCCGCCTCGCCCAGGCCCGCCACCGGAATGTCGAGCAGCCCCGCGCGTTCGACGATCTCGGCCACCCGGTGGGTGCCCGCCCAGCGCTGCAACACCGGCCACGGGTCGGCGGGCATGTCGTCGGCCTGCAGCAGCGCCGGGACGGCGTCGAGGTCGTCGGCGCGCGACAGAGTCAGCGCGCACCAGCCATCCCGGGCGGCGAGCAGCCGCGTGGCGCCGCCCGGTGACACCCGCCCGGCGCGGCTCAAGCCCAGCAACGCCGCCCGCCCCGTCAGCACGCTCGGCGCATCGACACCGACGCCCAGCCTGTCGCCGATGGCCGCCGCGATCTCGTCGGCGCGGGTCAGCAGGTTGGCGCGGGAGAAGTCGGCGGGACCGTCGGGCAGGCCGGTCAAATAGGCCAGCCCGCTACTTCCCCATTTGGTGGCGGCCGAGCTCACGTCCCCATTGTGCGCGTGGCGCACGTCGGCCTCAGAACTGCAGCGCGTGAAACCGCCAGTCCAGCACCGGACGGTCCGGCTCGGCCGCGGTGTCGCTGACCGCATAGACCAGCGAACGCAGTCCCAGCACGCCCCCGTGCCCGGTGGGCTCGGCCGATTCGACGTGCAGTTCGCTGTAGAGGGTGTCGCCCTCGTGCACCGGCCCGGTGTGATCGCAGGATTGCCAGTTCAACACCGTCACCAGATTGGGCAGTAACCTGCCGGCCTGCGCCAAGGCCAGCCCGATGGTATGCCCGCCGTACACCAGCCGACGCCCACTGACTCGCGAATCATGGTGTGTGGCAGCGATATTCAAGGTCAGCCGGGCGAGCTCGGGTGCACTGCTCACCACGTCGGCGGTGCTGTGTAGCACCGAACCCGCCAGGCCGGCGTCGAAGTGCGGACCGGGCACCTTGTTGCGGAACACCTCGCCGTCCCATTGCGCGGTCGGATCGTGGGCCGGGCCGGGCACGTCGGCGCCGATGCCGGACAGATCGTCGTGCGGCCCGTCCTCGGGCTGCCAATCCGGGCCGGCGGGCAGCATGCCGCAGCGGTAGAAGTCGAGCACCAATTGATCGGCCTGGTCGATGGTGATCATCCGCAGCGCCGCCAGCCCCGTCGGCGCCCGCCCCGGCTTGGGCGAATTCGCCCGCAGCCCAACCACTTCGGTGCGGGTGTAGAGGGAATCACCGATCACCGGGAAACGGTGAAACACCAGGCCCCGATAGAACAGGTTGGCCTTGACCCGCTGGGTCACCAGCGTCGACTGCCCGATCGCCACGTCGCACACCAGCCCCGGATGGGCCAGCGGCGCCGGCAGGCCCGTCACCGCCGCACACAGGTCGGCGTCCAGCGCCAACCGCAGCCGGTCGCCGACGATCGCCTGATGGGCCCCCGCCAACCCGGACGACAGCGTCATCGACGGCGCCCAGTCGAACACCTGCCCCACCGAGAGGTCGTCGAAGTACGGCCCGCCCTCGCGGATTGCCGCATACCCGTCACTCGTCACAACGCCCCATGCTGGCAGGCTGTGGAATCAAGGGTCAATTCGGATCAAACCCCCAACGTCGACTTGCTGACGTCAATTCGTACGGTTTTGCCCATCAAGTCGACGTTCGGCGCAATCGGTTAGGTGATCACAGGTGAACGACGAAGAAGAGATGCTGGTCGCCACGGTGCGGGCGTTCATCGACCGCGGCGTCAAACCGAGCATCCGCGAGTTCGAGCACGCCAACACCTACCCCGAGGCATGGATCGAGCAGATGAAGCGGATCGGGATCTACGGTCTGGCCGTTCCGGAGGAATACGGCGGGTCGCCGGTCTCCATGCCGTGCTACGTGCGAGTCACCGAGGAATTGGCGCGCGGCTGGATGAGCCTGGCCGGTGCGATGGGCGGCCACACCGTGGTGGCCAAGCTGCTGACTCTGTTCGGCACCGAGGAGCAGAAGCGGAGCTACCTGCCGCGGATGGCCAGTGGCGAGGTGCGCGCCACTATGGCGCTGACCGAACCCGGCGGCGGTTCGGATCTGCAGAACATGACCACCACCGCGCTTCCCGCGGCTCCCGGCGACGCCGATCACCTGGTGATCAACGGATCCAAGACCTGGATCAGCAACGCGCGCCGTTCCGGGCTGATCGCGCTGCTATGCAAGACCGACCCAGACGCCACGCCCCGCCACAAGGGCATCTCGATCGTGCTCGTCGAGCACGGGCCGGGCCTTACGGTGTCGCGGGACCTGCCGAAGCTGGGTTACAAGGGCGTCGAGTCGTGCGAGCTCTCGTTCGACGACTTCCGGGTGCCCCGCTCGGCGATACTGGGTGACGTTGCCGGCGAAGGCTTTTCACAGATGATGAAGGGGCTCGAGACCGGACGCATCCAGGTGGCCTCCCGCGCCTTGGGCGTCGCCACCGCCGCGCTCGAAGATGCGCTGGCCTACGCCCAGCAGCGCGAGAGCTTCGGCCAACCCATCTGGCAGCACCAGTCGATCGGCAACTACCTGGCCGACATGGCGACCAAACTCACCGCGGCCCGCCAGCTCACCCGGTACGCCGCCGAGCGATACGACAGCGGCGAACGCTGCGACATGGAAGCCGGGATGGCCAAACTGTTCGCCTCCGAGGTCGCCATGGAGATCGCGCTGAACGCGGTGCGAATCCACGGCGGCTACGGCTATTCCACCGAATACGACGTGGAACGCTACTTCCGGGACGCGCCGCTGATGATCGTCGGCGAAGGCACCAACGAGATCCAGCGCAACGTGATCGCCCGCCAGCTGGTGACGCGGGGCGGGATCTGATCCGGCCCGCAAATCTCACGGACCGGAGCAAAGTTTGGGAGTATATTTGCCTGACTTCTCCGGCCGGCGAACCGGAACGGCAGTAAAGCTGTTCGCCAACCGAGGGAACCACAGGGAAAGGCAGCCGCCATGAGTTATCCTCCCGTGCCGCCCGGAGGTTCGCCAGAATGGCCGGGGCAGCGACCGGAATGGCAAGGCCAGCAACCGGAATGGCAGGCTCAGCAGCCGCCCGGGTGGCAGGGCCAGCCTCCGCCGGCCGGATGGCCGGCACCCCAGCCGGGATGGCAGGAGCCCGAGAATTATCTGGTTTGGGCGATCCTGGTCACGGTGCTGTGCTGCCTGCCGTTCGGAATCGTGTCCATCGTCCACTCCACTAAGGTGTCCGGGCTGTGGGCCCAGGGCCGCTACGCCGAGGCCCAGGAGGCGTCCAACAACGCCAAGAAGTGGGCCATCATCGGCGCGGTCGTGGGTGCCGTCGCGGCGGTGATCGGTGTGGTGCTGTGGTTCGCCATGTTCGCGGCGATCGTGTCGTCCATCCCGTCCACGACCACCACCACCTATTCGAGTTTCTGAACCTCGTCAACCAACCCCCATTCCAGCGCGGTCGGCGCGCCGACGGTGCGCCCGGACAACACGAGATACGCTGTGCGCCAACGGCCTATCCGCCGTGTGACGCTGACGGTGCCGCCGGCGCCGGGAAGCAGTCCCAGCGCCAATTCGGGTAGCCCGAACACCGCGTCGTCGCGGGCGGTGACCCACCCGCAGAACGCCGCCATCTCCAGTCCGCTGCCCATCACCCGGCCGTGCACCTCGGCCCGGCACGCCCGGCCGAGCCTGGCGGCCAGCGCGTCGAGCGCCAGGGCCGGGCTGTAGCGGGTACGGGCCAGGTGTGCACTCGCCGGGTCGGAGAACGTGCCGAACTCGGCGAGGTCGCCGCCGCTGCAGAACGACGGGCCGTTGCCGCTCAACACGACGCCGGTGACCGACGGATCCAGCTGCGCGACGGCCAGGGCCTCCAACAGCGCCGCGCGCGCATCGGTGGAGAACGCGTTGTGCCGCTGGGGCCGGTTGAACGCGATGCGCACGACGTTGCCGTCGCGCGTCACCCGCACCGGGTCGGCGATCTCGGGGACGCGTGCCGGGCCCCGCTCGCTCAGCCACCGCGCGAACTCCGGGCCGGCCTGCAGGGTCGAGTACGCCAGCGACTCGGTCGTCACTCCGGACAGCGTCGGGCCCAGTGGGTCCACCGCGCGCAGGACGTCGTCACAGACCCCACTGGCGTGCGGCCACCGATCGCAGCGTGCCGTCAGTTCGTCCACCGTCGCCGACAGCGAGTCGACGGTGACCACCCGCCGGTCGGCGCAGGGATCTTCGGTCAGCGTGAAAGTTGCCGCCGCAAGCCAGGATTCGGCCGATTCGATGTCAGCGGCCGAGCCGACGGCGACGATCACCCCGGGCGGCGACCCCGGGCCGTCGTGCGGCGCACTCGACAGGTCGACCACCCGGAGCATGACTCACACCGAGTACTTCTCGATCAGCCCATTCTTGTAGAGCTTGCCGGTGTCGGTGCGCGGCAGCTGCGCTTCGAAGGCGATCGATCGCGGGCATTTGTAGTGCGCCAAGCGGTCTCGCAGCCACGCGGTCAGCTCGTCGGCGAATTCGTCGGTGGCATCGGCCGCGTCGACGGTCTGCACGGCCGCCACCACCCGCTGGCCCATCTCGTCGTCGGGCACCCCGAACACCGCGGCGTCCAACACCTTCGGGTGGGTGACCAGAAGGTTCTCGGCTTCCTGCGGGTAGATGTTCACCCCGCCGGAGATGATCATGTGGTGGCGCCGGTCGGTCAGGTACAGGTAGCCCTCGTCGTCCAGGTAGCCGATGTCCCCGACGGTGGCCCAGCCGTGCTTGTCGCGCGATGAGGCGGTTTTGGTTGGGTCGTTGAGGTATTCGAACGAGTACCCACCCTCGAAGTAGATCTCGCCGGCCTGTCCTGGCGGCAGCTCGTTGCCGTGCTCGTCGAGAATGTGCACGGCGCCGCCCATGGGTTTGCCGACCGAGCCCGGATGGGCCAGCCAGTCTTCGGCGGTGATCAGCGTCGATCCGTGCGCCTCGGAGGACGCGTAGTACTCGTCGATGATCGGCCCCCACCAGTCGATCATCTGCTTCTTGATCTCCACCGGGCACGGGGCCGCCGCGTGCATCACCCGCTGCAGGCTGGACAGGTCGTACGAATGACGCACCTGCTCAGGCAGTTTCAGCATGCGGGTGAACATCGCCGGCACGAATTGGCCGTGCGTGACCCGGTGGCGCGCGATGACGTCCAGGCAGCCTTCGGCGTCGAACTTCTCCATGACGACCGTGGTGATGCCGCCGGCCTGCGCGCTCATCGACCACACCGACGGCGCCGTGTGGTACAGCGGCGCCGGGCTGAGGTACACCGAATCGGGCGTCATCCAGAAACTGACCAGCGCCGACATCATGCCGGGCGCCTCGGCCGGTGGCACGTGCGGCAATTCGCGTTTGATGCCCTTGGGCCGGCCGGTGGTGCCCGACGAGTACTGCAGCAGGTCGCCCTCGATCTCGTCGGCGATCGGGGTATCGGGCAGTCCGGCAACGCATTCCGGGTAGCGCTCCCAATTCGGCAGGTCGCCATCGGCGATCAGCAGCAGCTCGGGCAGTCCGCCGGGGAGGTGCTCGGCCAGGCCGGCAAGCGTGTCGCGCAGCGCCGCCGAGCCGATGATGGCTTTGGCGCTGCTGTTGTCGATGATGTAGGCCGCCTCTGCCGCGGTCAGGTGGGTGTTGATCGGCACGTAGTACAAACCGCTGCGACGAGCCGCCCACATCACCGCGTGGATGTGCTCGTTGTTCTCCATCAGGATGGCGACCGTGTCGCCCTCGCGCAGGCCCGCCTGGCGGAACCGGTGCGCCAGGCGATTGGCTCGCGCTTCGAGGTCGTCGAAGGTGATGACCGTCCCGGACGGGTACAGGATGACAGCAGGTTTGTCGGCGCCGATATACGGGCGGATCTGCATGCGCAGACTGTACCGCCGCCAAACTTGACGGGTGTTAAGTGGTCGGCGGCCGCGGCGCCACCCCCGCTCCAGCAAAGCGTTTCGCGGCGCCGGCCGACGCCCTCGCGGCGCCGTCGCGATGCGCGCGTCCGGTCATTTTGGGCGCCGGCCGCGGCCCGCGGGAAAGTCGCCGCCGATAACGCAGTTAAGTACAGTGCCGTTGGCCGTGGAAGTTAGCCTTGGCGGGTACGCCACTTCGCACCGGAGGTGCGCATGACCGCCGAGCAGGCATCCGAGCCCGCGGCATGCGCCGCTGCCCCGCCGGCCCCCGCGGTCGCGCCGTCCGACTACGTCGACGGCATGGAGCGCCTGGTGCATGCGGTTCAGGAGCTCTCGCTGGCGCGCACCCTGCCCGACATCCAGCGGATCGTGCGCACCCGGGCCCGGGAGCTCACCGGGTGTGACGGAGCCACGTTCGTGCTGCGGGACGACGACCGGTGCTACTACGCCGACGAGGATGCGATCGCCCCGCTGTGGAAGGGCAGCCGCTTACCGATCAGGTCCTGCATCAGCGGGTGGGCGATGCTCAACCGCGACGCGGCGGTCATCCCGGACATCTACCGCGACTCGCGCATCCCGCACACCTTGTACCGCCCCACCTTCGTCAAGAGCCTGGTGATGGTGCCGATCCGCAAGCTCGATCCGATCGGCGCGATCGGAAATTACTGGGCCGCCCCGCATCAGCCGTCCGAACACGAGGTGCACCTGCTGCAGGCCCTGGCCGACTCGACCTCGATCGCCTTGGAGAACGTCCAGCTGTACTCCGAACTGGAACAGCGGGTGCGCGATCGCACCGCCGCGCTGGAGCGCGCCAACGAGGAGATCCGCCGGCTGTCGGTGACCGACGAGCTGACCGGGCTGAACAATCGTCGCGGCTTCTACCTGCTGGCCGAGCAGAAACTCCGTGGGGCCCACCACTTCGGCCACAACTGCGTGCTCGCCTTCCTCGACGTCGACGGCCTCAAGAAGGTCAACGACGAGCAGGGCCACGAGGTGGGCGACAAACTGCTCAGGGACGTCGCCCATGTGCTGCGGACGATTCGCCGCGAGTCCGACATCCTGGCCCGCATCGGGGGCGACGAATTCTGCGTGATGGTCACCGAGAACGGCGACGGCACAACGTCACTCGAGGAGCGACTCGCCGCGGCGTTCGGGAACTTCAACAAGACCGGGGATCGGCCCTACCGGGTGTCGGCCAGCATCGGGCTGGTGCGCGCACCGGTCTCCGACACCGCCGGCGTGGACGAACTACTGGCCCGCGCCGACGAGCTGATGTACGCGGAAAAGAAGGCCAGCCCCGATTCGCGTTTGGCGGGCTGATCGGTCAGCCCGCGCCCGAGGGTGGGTCAGCCGGCTTCGGACAGCCGCTGCTTGAGGGCCTCGAACTCGTCGCGGACGCCGGTGGGCAGCTTGTCGCCGACGAACTCGAACCACTCCTCGATGAGGGGCAGTTCCTCGCGCCATTCGGCCGGGTCGACCGCCAGCGCCTTGGCCACGTCGCCGCCCTCGACGTCCAGGCCGTCGAGGTCCAGGTCGTCGGCCGTCGGCACGATGCCGATCGGGGTGTCCTGGCCGCCGGCCTGATGCTCGATGCGGTCCACGATCCACTTGAGCACCCGGCTGTTCTCGCCGAAGCCCGGCCACAGGAAGCCGCCGTCGGAGTCGCGGCGGAACCAGTTGACGAAGAACACCTTGGGCAGCTTGGACTCGTCGGAGTTCTTGCCCAGGTCGATCCAGTGCTGGAAGTAGTCACCGACGTGGTAGCCCAGGAACGGCAGCATGGCCATCGGGTCGCGGCGCACGGTGCCGACCTTGCCCTCGGCGGCGGCGGTCTGCTCGCTGCCCATGGTGGCCCCCATGAACACGCCGTGCTGCCAGTCGCGGGCCTGGGTCACCAGCGGGACCGTGGTCTTGCGGCGGGCGCCGAACAGGATGCCGGAGATCGGCACGCCCTGCGGGTCGTCCCACTCGGGCGCCAGGATGGGGCACTGCGACATCGGGGTGCAGTAGCGCGAGTTGGGGTGGGCGGCCTTCTCGCCGGAGTCCGGCGTCCAGTCGCGGCCCTTCCAGTCGATCAGGTGCTGCGGCTCGCCCTCCAGGCCCTCCCACCAGACGTCGTTGTCGTCGGTGAGCGCCACGTTGGTGAAGACGGTGTTGCCGCCCTCGATGGTGCGCATGGCGTTGGGGTTGGACTTCCAGTTCGTGCCCGGCGCGACGCCGAAGAAACCGAACTCGGGGTTGACCGCGTACAGGCGGCCGTCCTTGCCGAACCGCATCCAGGCGATGTCGTCGCCGAGCGTCTCGGCGCGCCAGCCTGGAATGGTCGGCTGCAGCATCGCCAGGTTGGTCTTACCGCACGCCGACGGGAACGCCGCGGCGAAGTAGTAGGCCTTGTTCTCGGGGGAGATGAGCTTGAGGATCAGCATGTGCTCGGCGAGCCAGCCCTCGTCGTGGGCCATCGCCGAGGCGATGCGCAGCGAGTAGCACTTCTTGCCCAGCAGGGCGTTGCCGCCGTAACCCGAGCCGTAGCTCCAGATCTCCCGGGTCTCCGGGAAGTGGGTGATGTACTTGGTGTCGTTGCACGGCCACGGCACGTCCTTCTGCCCCGGCTCCAGCGGTGCGCCCACCGAGTGCAGCGCCTTGACGAAGAACCCGTCGTCGCCGATCTTCTCCAGCGCGGCCTTGCCCATCCGGGTCATCACCTTCATCGAGATGACGACGTACTCCGAGTCGGTGATCTCCACACCCAGCTTCGGGTCGTCGGCGCCCAGCGGGCCCATGCAGAACGGCACCACCCACATGGTCCGGCCGCGCATGCAGCCCCGGTACAGCTCGGTCATCGTGGACCGCATCTCCGACGGGTCCATCCAGTTGTTGGTCGGCCCGGCGTCGATCTCACGCTTGGAACAGATGTAGGTCCGCGACTCCACCCGCGCCACGTCGGACGGGTCGGACAGCGCCAGGTAGGAGTTGGGGTGCTTCTTCTCGTTGAGCTTCTTCAGCGTGCCCGCCTCGACCAGCTGGGCGGCCAGCCGGTGGAACTCCTCGTCGGAGCCGTCAGCGAAAACCACCCGGTCGGGCTGGGTGAGCTCGGCGACCTCCTGCACCCATGACAGCAGGCCCTGGTGATTCGTGGGTGCTGTGTCCAAACCGGGAATGGTCGCTGAGGTCATCGAACTCTCCTGGATCTTCTGCGTATCGGGCTCGTGCTGCTCGCTATGCTCTCGCCCACACAATTAAGGAATTGGTGGCGTTAACTACAGGTTATCGTGAGGACCTTGTCGGGTGAGTCTCGGGCAGGTATAAGCCTTCTCACAACAACGATTCAGAAGGTCCCGACGAATCGCCATCTTCGCTCCTCGAAACGGGTTTTTCGGTGTCGTCAGCGCCACCCTCTTCGGCGTGACTTTCGTCCTCTCGTATACCCGGTTCTCCCAGTTCTGCACGCACCGCCGCCAGCGCGGCCGTCACCGCCGGCATCTCCCGATCCCGCGCCGCCGCGGCCCGCGCGGCGGCCAGGGCGTGCTCGCGCAGTTCGGCGTCGATGACGCCGACGGCGGCCGACACCTGGGCGTTCTCGGCCTCGTCCTGGGCCAGCAGCCCTTTGCTCAGCACCGACTCGGCGACCAGCACGCGGGTGGCGACCAGCTCCTCGACGACCGACTGCAGCGCGGCCGTCACGTCACCCGTCCAGCGGTCCAGCAGCGACCGGTCGTGCAGCAACGCCCGGATGTTGATCACCATGTAGGTGAGCGCCAGCGAGATCGCCACGCACGCCAGGGCCGCGACGACGGCCAGCGCCGGGTTCAGCCGCGACACCGACCTGAAGCTCGCCGAGGTGGCGCAGGCGGTGCACGTGCCGATGGAACTGCCGCCGCTCGAGCAGCTGCCCAAGGTCGATGCGGCGCCGCCACCGCTGAAATCGCGCCGGCAGGAAACCTGGCTGATGGTGGTGCTGGGCGTCGGGTTCGGACTCGGGGTGGCGCTGACCTTGAGCCGGCTGATGAGCGGCGTGGCCTCGCGGCTGAACCCGGCGCTGGCCGTCGTCGCGGCCCTGGCGTGCGTGGCGATCTCGCTGGCGCTCACCTACATGGT
>NZ_LZMG01000039.1:0-25204 GCF_001673615.1 Mycobacterium sp. 1245499.0 | reverse complement strand
TCGGGGTGGTACCGGCCGCGTCGACTACCGTTGCGTTGCTGACGGATCCGTTCTGCGCGGCGCATCCGTTGGTCCGGGTTCAGCTCGAGGTCAACCTGCGCTCGGCCGGCATCGTGGAACGCGTCCGCAGGTTCGAACTGGACGCGGGCATCCTGTATCCGGACCAACAGGACACGGCCGACCTGCTGGTCACCCCGCTGTATCACGAGCAGCCGGTGCTCATCGCCGCCGCCGAACTCCTTGGAGGGGAAGCGAAAAACATGACGTGGTCGGACGCCGTGCAGTTGCCGCTGTGCCTGCTGACGCAGGGCATGCGGGGGCGCCGGCTCATCGACGACGCGCTGGCCACCCATGGCCTGCAGGTGACCCCGCGGCTGGAAACCGATTCCGTGGCAGCGCTGTTCGCGCACGTCCGCACCGGCCGGTGGGCGAGCATCGTGCCGCAACCGTGGATTCACACCCTGGGCGTGCCCGCCGGGGTCAGCGTGCTGGCGTTGCGGCGCCCGTCGGTCACCGCGTTGATAGCGCTGGTCACCAACCGGGCCGAGCCGGGCTCGTTGCTGACCCGCGCGCTGCGCCGCACCGCGCGCGAGGCCCGCATCGGCGCGACGCTCAGCGAGCCGTCCTAGCGGCGCTGATCGGCGCCGCCTATCGGCCGGTCGGAATCGCGTCTTGGACAACCGCGCGGTCGCCGTCTGAGACTGGGCCTGACCGCCGGCTGAAGGAGAACTCGATGGCCAAGTGTGTGATGGTGCTCTACCCCGATCCCGTCGACGGGTACCCGCCGCACTACGCGCGCGACAGCGTCCCGGCGATCCAGGGATACCCCGACGGCAGCACCGTGCCGACCCCGTCGACGCTCGACTTCACTCCCGGCGAGCTGCTCGGCTGTGTCTCGGGCGCTTTGGGGCTGCGCAAGTTCTTCCAAGACGCCGGGCACGAATTGGTGGTGACCTCGGACAAGGACGGCCCCGATTCGGAATTCGAGCGCGAGCTGGCCGATGCGGAAATCGTGATATCGCAACCGTTTTGGCCGGCCTACCTGACCATGGAGCGCATCGCCAAGGCGCCCAACCTCAAGTTGGCCCTGACCGCCGGCATCGGCTCGGACCACGTTGATCTGGACGCGGCGCAAGCGCGCGGGATCACCGTGGCCGAGGTGACGTACAGCAACAGCATCAGCGTCGCCGAGCACACGGTGATGCAGATCCTGGCGCTGGTCCGCAATTTCGTGCCGTCGCACCGGTGGGCGACCGACGGCGGCTGGAACATCGCCGATTGCGCCGCACGCGCCTACGACCTGGAGGGGATGGACGTCGGAGTGATCGCCGCCGGGCGGATCGGGCGTGCGGTGTTGCGCCGGCTGGCACCGTTCGACGTCAACCTGCACTACACCGACACCCGCCGGCTGGCGCCGGAAGCCGAGAAACGACTCAACGTGACGTTTCACCCCACGGTCGAATCGCTGGTGCGGGCGGTCGACGTGGTGTCCATCCACTCGCCGCTCTACGACGACACCCGCAGGATGTTCGACGAGAAGCTGATTTCGACGATGCGGTGGGGCTCCTACATCGTCAACACGGCCCGCGCCGAGGAGACCGTCCCGGAGGCCATCGCCGACGCGCTGCGGTCCGGTCAGCTGGCCGGCTACGCCGGGGACGTGTGGTATCCGCAGCCGCCGCCACCCGACCACCCCTGGCGGACGATGCCGAATAACGCCATGACACCGCATGTTTCGGGCACCACATTGTCCGCGCAGGCGCGCTACGCGGCCGGCACCAGGGAAATCCTGGAAAGCTGGTTCGCCGGCACGCCGATCCGCCCCGACTACCTGATCGTCGAAGGCGGCAAGCTCGCGGGTACCGGGGCGCTGTCCTACCGGAAGTAGCCGCGGTCCGCGGACCTCGGAGCGACAGCCCTTAGCGGATTAGTGAGTCGCCGCCGTGGCGTTGAAGCGACGATCTACCCAGTCGCCGAAATGCGGCGCGGACTGGATCTGGCCGGCGGCCGCGAACAGATCGGTGAGCCGTTGCTCGGCGCCCACCACGGTGTCGTCCAGCGGGATCGGCTGGCGCAGCGTGCGGCCTTGCGCGACGGCGGCGACGGCGGGGTCGACGCCGGCGGACTTGGCGTACTCGGCGGCCCACTCCTGCGGGTGCTCGCGAGCCCATGCCGCGGCTCGGGCGTATCGCGTCAGCAGATCCCCCAGGGCCGTGTTGGTCTTCGCGTCGGCCAGTGCCTTGTCGGAGGCGATGCCAAACGAGTACTTGTGCTTGCGTGTGACCAGGCCGCGCACCGGGAGCTGCTGTTCGGCCTGGGCGGTATAGGGATCCCACACCGCCCAGGCGTCGACCTGACCGTTACGAAATCCGGACAGGGCGTCGGCGGGCTGTAGGAACACGAGGTGGACATCGGCCGGTTTGAGACCGGCCTTATCCAGCTGGTCGAGCACATTGGCGTGCGCTGAGCTGCCCTTGGCGAGCGCGATCGTCTTGCCGCGCAGGTCGGGGACCGACCGGATGGTCGAATCGGTGTGGACCAGGATCTGGTCGCCGGGACCGCCGCCGTCGTAGGCGGACACCACCTTGATGCGGGCGTTGGCGACCGCGCCGAAGATCGGTGGGGTGTCACCGGTGATGGCGAAATCGATCTTGCCCGCGGCGGCGGCTTCGACCATCGGAGGCCCGGAGGTGAAGGTCGAGAAGTCGATCCGGTACGCAAGGCCCTGCAGTTGGCCGGCGGCGCGCAGCATGGCTTCGGTGGCCACGCTCTTTTGATCGCCGACCTTCAGCGTGAGGTCGGCCAGCTGGGACAGCGGGACTTGCGTCGGCACCTGACCGGGGCCGGCGGCGTGTTGGCGGGAGACGCACGCCGGCAACAGCAGCGCGAGGCCGGCCAGCAGGACCGCGGCATAGCGCCGCGCCGACATCGGACTCCGCCGACTCGGACACCGGGTTGATCGAGCGGTTCGGTGCGGTACCGAAGGTCGGCCGGTGCGGGCCAAAAGCGCAGTGCTGGACAGACTCACAGGTTGCGTATCCTCGTAGCGGTTCGACACGTGCGATTCGCGCCGGCAAGAACTGCGGCGCAGTGCCAGGCGAGGCTATGGCGGATCGGTTGGGCTGACCAGGGTTTGAATTGTGGTGAACGGAACCGCGCCGGGACACCCGTTTCTCGGCCTCAAGTGGCGGTGGTCGCCCGCGGCAGACTCATCGGCGGCACGTATCCGCCGATCAGGACGCGATGCCACCAGGCCCGATCACGACGCAGCTCGGCCGGCGTGGTGAAGCGGTACTGGTAGAGCTGCGCCCGCACAAACTTCGGCGGTGCATCCGGGAAGGGGTTGTGCCGCAACAACCGCAGCGTGGGTCGATCGTTTTCCAGCAGCCGCTGCAAGAACGGCCGCAACCACGGCTGCGCGTAGCCCGGCGAGATTGCGGCGAACCACATCAGCCAGTCCAGGCGCAGATGATAGGGGGCCCACTGTCGCGGCAGCCGGCGCAGCGCGCCCGGCTTGCCCTTGAATTCGTATTCCTTCCAGACGGTGCGGGCGGTGACGACCGCGTCGTCGGTACCCTCGATCACCACCTCGCGGCGGATCCGCCCGATGCTGCCGAAGGCGCCGTAGGTGTTGACCAAGTGGAACGAGTTGAAAGACATGTTCATTCGCTGCCGCGAGGACAGCATGTTCGCCAGCGGCCAGTAGCTCATGAACAGCACGGCCGCGGCGATCGCGACGACCAGGCCGATGAACCACAGCGGCGTCGGACCCGGATGCGCCGGGGCCAGGCTCGTGGACAGCACCGCCGCGACCGACGCGTCGTCGATGGCGCTGAACGCCAGCACGATGGTCACCCAGTTGAGCCACGCGAAATTACCCGAGGCGACCAGCCACAGCTGGGTGACGACGATGATCGCGGCGGCCACGCCGGCCACCGGCTGCGGCGCGAACAGTCCGAACGGCACGATCAGCTGCGCGAAATGGTTGCCCGCCACCTCAATCCGGTGCAGCGGCTTGGGGAGATGGTGAAAAAACCAGCTCAACGGGCCCGGCATCGGTTGCGTCTCATGGTGATAGTACAAACACGTCAGGTCACGCCAGCACGGGTCGCCGCGCATCTTGATCAGTCCCGCGCCGAATTCCACACGGAACAACAGCAGCCGAACCATCCACAACGTCAGGACAGGAGGTGCCACGTCGTGGTTGCCCAAAAAGATCATCAGAAAGCCGGTTTCGAGCAACAGTGATTCCCAGCCGAACGAGTACCAGGTCTGCCCCACGTTCACGATCGACAGATAGAACACCCACAGCGTCAGCCACATCGCCATCGCGGCCCACAGCGGCATCGCGTCGGCGGCCCCGGCGACGACGGCCGCCGACAACGCCGCTCCGAACCAGGCGACGGCCGCAAACAACCGATCGGAATAGCGCAAATGAAACAGGCTCGGCGTGCGCCAAAACGATTGGCGCGCCAGAAACTGCGGAATGGGCAGGATGCCCCGCTCACCGATGAGCGCGCGGAACTGGACCGCGGCCGCAACGAACCCGAGCAGATAGATCGCCGCGGCGCCGCGCTCGAGCACCAGTCTGCCCACCCAATATTGGGGTGCGGAAAACCAGTCCATGGCGCTAGCTCCTCGGTCAATGGCGGTTACGCCAACCCGCGTATCCAGTCAATCAGCCGGTAAACGGGTAGCCAATAGCCCGGCCGACTATTCGTCGCGCGGCCCGTCGGCCCGAGCGGTCCGCCGACGCGGTGCGGTCACGACCGAAGCGGCAAGCACCGCAAGCGAAATCAGGGCCAGTGCCTGGACACTCGCGGAGTGGCCGGCGTAGCCGTCGGCCGACCGCCAGGGCTGGCGCGACAGCGCCGCCCCCGCCAGGATCAGCCCGCCGGCGCCGCACACCACGCTGAGGTGCTCCCAGCGCCGCTGGTCCAACGCGTACCGCAGGGCCAGGGCCACCCCCATCACCGCCACGCCGCCCACGCCCGCGATCACCGCCGCGGCGGCCAGCACGGGGACGGCCGCCCACACGCCGCGCCGCCACGGTCGCGCGGGCTCGGCCGTGTCGTCGACGCCCTTTCTCCGGGTGCGCCAGAGCGCCAGCAGCGCCAGCAGCGGCAGCAGGGACAGCCCCACGGCCAGGCCCGCCCGGTAGAGCGAGTTGGAGGCGAACGTCAGCGTGATGGTCCCGGGGTCGCCCGCGGGCACCACCCAGCCCTGCTGCCACCCGTTGATGGAGATCGGCGTCAGGCGTGTCCCGGTGCTGGTGCGCGCCACCCAACCGGGGTTGATGCTTTCCGGGACGACCAGCACGCGGGAGGTGGTCGAGGCCGGTGCCTGCACCTCGCGGCGATCCGGGCCCCATCCCCGCCATGACGAAACCCGAACGGGCCGTGCGGCTTCGGCGGGGACGGGGGCGGACAGCTGGGCCCCGTCCACCACGAACTGAGCGCCTGGGCTGATCAGCAATTCCTGTTGACCCGCGGGCAGCTCGATCGGGTCGTGTTCGCACGGCACCGCCGCGATGGGAGCGTCATCCAGGATCGCCCCAACCGTGGTGTGAATCGCGGTGTGCACGAACCGGCCCGCGACCGCGATGACGGGTCCGCGCTCGCAGCCGACGGTGACCTCCCGGGCGCGGTTGCGGCCGGGGTCGGGTGCCGCGATCGGGTTGCCGTCGGCGCCCAGCGCCGCGATTTCGGCCAGCCCGGGCGGCTTGAGTTGGTCGAAACCCAATGCGTTGCGGTCGATGACGTCCGCCCAGTTCAGCAGGCTGACGGTCACGGTGTCGGTCACCCGGGGTTTGACCGGAATCGATTGCGTCCCGTCGGCTTTCACCGCGGCCACTTGCGGCCCGTCGCCCAGGTTGACGGCCACCATCGTCGGATGCACGGGCAGCACCGATTGGCCGGGAGTCAGCCGCACGCCGGTGACCTCGGTGGGCCGTGGCAGGGTGAGCGTCAGGGTGGGCGGGGTCTTGTGCTGCACCACCCGCTGGGGCGCCGTCCACGCGGTTGCCGGGTCGCCGTCCGTCGCCGCGTAGGCCGAACCGAGGACGTCCACTGTGTCCGAATCACCATGAGCTACAGTGGTATTCGGCTCGGCGATCAGGTCGGCGAGCTTGGGGCCCTGCCGCGGCCGCACCCACACCGCCGGGGTGACCGTCATCGGCGTCGGCACGGTCAGCGTCCGGCTGAAGTTGACCGGTTCCTCCGGGGCCAGGGCCATCGACGGCGCGCAGCGCACGGCGTCGGGCGCGCGGGCGCAGCCGGGCCTGCCCAGCAGCTCCGATCCCAGGTCCCAGCCCGCGACCGGCGTGCCCGCCGGCGGCACCGGCACCCGCACGGTGTGTCGCAGGTCGACCTGGTGGGCGAACCCGGACGCGTCGTACTGGGTGACCGTCAGGTCGGTGATGCCGAACTGCACCCCGGCCGAACCGTCGTCGGTGCCCGCCGCGGTGATCCGCACCCACGGCGTCTCGCCGTAGGGGAGTGCCGCGGCCAGCGGCTTGCCCGGCTCGTCGAAGCGCAAAGTGGTGCTGCCGGTGGCGGTTTCGATCAGGATGCGACGCACCTGGGCGCCGACCGCGGTGGCGCTGGGCGTCAACGTGATCGCCGCGTTGGTCACCGGGTGGTCGAAATCGATCCGCATCCATTGACCGACGGCGGCCTGCAGCGAGTTGGACACCCACGCGGTCGCCGAATCCCCGTCGATCGCGGCGGCCGGCGAGGTCGCCGGTGCGACGTCGGGCATGGCGGTCGAATCCGACGACGAACTCGATACCGTGATCCGGCCGCCGGTCCAGGCGCCGGCCACCGGATCGGCGCCGGGGACGGGGTAGTCGGGCACCCGATTGAAGGTGTGCCGCGCATCGCCCGGGGCCCGGACGGCCGACGAATGTTGGTCCACCCGGCCGTAATCCGTCTCGCGGGCCACCGGGGTGTCGGTGATGGTCACCCCGGCGCTCGTCGGCAGCCCCGCGGCGCGCGCGTCGGCGCTCAGCAGCGCCGGGCCCAGCGGCGGCCGGCCCAGCAGCCGCCGCCGTTCGTCCAGGCGCAGCAGCGCCTCCGGCCCGCCGTCGATCCGGGTCATCCGGTCGGCGTCGACGAAATACGGTGTGCCCGGGTCGTCATCGCCGCCGACCCGGTAGATCTCGACCGCCGGATACCGTGGCCGCAGCCCGCTGTCCGCGACGAAACCGGCCAGGGTGCCGGGGCCCACCGGCGCGCCGAACTGGGCGACCTTGCGCAGTCCGGGCGACCCGTCGATGGCGCGGTGCACCAGGATGGGGCGTGCCGAGCGCGACGTGTCGGGGTCCAGGTCGTTGCGCACCGCCAGATATGAAATACCTTGCCGGACAAGAGTATCTGCCAGCCCAGCCGAGGGGCGGCCGGCGGCGAACAGGCGCTGCACCGAATCGAGGGCGCGGATTGTCTGCGGTGGGGTCAACGGAATGGAGTCGCGCACCCCCCACGGGCTGGCGCCCAGCACCTGCAGCGGCTCGTCATGGCTGGTGCCCCACACCTGGGTGGCGAACGGCGCCCCGGGAACGACGAGCACCCGCCCGGCCGCCGGTGTGCCGGTGTTGTGTTCGGTGAGCCAGTCGGCGGCCTCGTGCCAGTACTGCGGGATCGCGGTGAACGTCCCCGGCGGGGCCAGCCGACCGGTCCACGCCAGCGACGTGCTGACCAGCAGCGCCGTCACGACCGCGATCGCCGCCGCCACCCGTTTGTCGCGCTCGGGGTGCGCAAAGGCGCGCAGCCACACCGTCATTGGCGCGCTGCCCGGCAGCGGTATCCGGCCCAGCAGCTGCGCGAGGCCCAGCACCACCGGGATTCTGATCACCGATCCGAGCTTGTGCACGTTGCGCAGCGGGGCGCCGCCGGCGTCCAGGAAGGCCTGTACCGCGTGCGCCACCGGCGAGCCCAGCCCGCCGCTGTATCCGGCGGCCATCAGCACCACCCCGACCAGCAGCATGGTCACCAACCGCCCGCGCGCCGGCATCGCCGGGCGGGTCAGCCCCGCGAGTCCGGCCGCAGCGACCAGACAGGTGCCCAGGATGGCCGCCGACCCGGTCACCAGCGGAGCGCCCGCGGTGGCGGTCGGCGCCACGTACGGGGTCCAGCTGTCGGTGCCGCGCAGCATCTCGACCAGCGACGACCACTGCGTCGTCACGCCGGACGATTCGATGAAGTCCAGGAACGGCGGGCTGATGGCGCGCAGCATCATCAGCGCAACCCCCCACCACAGCGTGGCCAGCGCCAGCGCCACCAGCCACCACCCGGTGTATCGCCACCACAACCGGTTGGGCCGGTGGCATGCCCACCAGATCACCGCCGGCAGGCAGCCGGCCGCGGTCGCGATGGCGTTCACCGCGCCCATCAGCGCGATGGCCAGGCCCGCCTGCCCGGCCAGCGCGCGCACCGACCGGTCGCCGGTGGCGCGCAGGGCCAGGATCGTGGGCAGCAAGACCCACGGCGCCAGCATCATCGGCAGGGTTTCCGACGAGATCGAGCCGAGCGTGGTCACCACTCGCGGGGACAGCGCGAACGCGACGGCGGCGATCACCCGCGACGCCGGGCTGCCGATCCGCAGCGCCTCGGCGACGCGCAGCAGCCCCCAGAAGCCGACGGTGAGCAGCAGCGCCCACCACAGCCGCTGGGTGATCCAGCCGGGCACGCCCAGCGCGTGGCCGAGCAGAAAGAAGGTGCCGTGCGGAAACAGGTAGCCGTAGGCCTGGTTCTGCGCCTGCCCGAACGGCAGCTCGCTGTTCCACAGGTTGGTCGCGCGGGCCAGGAAGCGCAGCGGATTCGCGGTCAGGTCCAGCTTGGTGTCGGGGGAGACCCGCCCCGGGGACTGGGCGAACGTCAGGGCCAGCGCGATCGCACCGACCAGCCACAACCACCGCCGCGACACCGGCCCAGCCGTCGAGCATGAGACCGGAGGTCCGGCCCCTGTCCGCGACCGGCTAGCTACGGTTGCCGTACTCGACCCGGTTGAGCACTGACGACTGCGGATCGCCCCCGGGAAGTGGCGGCTTCGTGTCTTGCTGGACCATCAAGGTGATCCCGAAGATCGCGGCCGCGCCGAGCAACAGGCCAACCACAACGCTCGCTGCGGCGGGCGCAACGATCCGGTTCATCGACGGCTCCTGGGGTCGGCTTGCGGTCCTGACTTTCGACCTAGCGCCAACCTAGCAGAACGGCGCCCGCCCAACCGGGGCCCCGGTCACCAGTGCAGACAGTGTCCGTGGAAACAGCGGTCGCCGTATTCGACCTGATAGGGCGCGACCGGAAGCGCGGGGCGCTGCAGGCTGGGCACCGACACCAGGCTCTGGTCGGCCACGGCGAGCGTGATCCCGACGGTCGTCGCCACCCCGGCGGACAACCCCACCGCGATGCTGACCGCGGCGGCCAACGTGAAACCGGTCATCGCTGGCTCCCTCCCTGCCAGTCGAACGGGTCTGCAGCCCCCCGATCAGCAACGTACCGCTGATGCCCCCTGGCGCCGGGCACGAAACGCCCGCCGTGAAAGCATGGCCCGATGGCATTTTCGCGCACCTTCGCCGTGCTCGCAGCCGCGTCGGCGCTGGTGGCCGGTTGCGGCCACCACCCCGCCGCGCACCCGCCCAGCTCGTCGGCGTCGAGCAAACCGGCCGCCGCTCCGGCGCCGCCGGTGTGCGCCGACCCGTCGGCGCTCCCGGCCACACTGGGCATCCGCGACAAGCTGGCCCAACTGCTGATGGTGGGCGTGAAGAACGCCGACGACGCCCGCAACGTCGTCAACGGCTACCACGTGGGCGGCATCTTCATCGGCAGCTGGACGGACCTGTCGATCTTCAAGGGACCGCTGGCCGACATCGCGGCCAAGGCGGGTCCGCTGCCGCTGGCCGTCAGCGTCGACGAAGAGGGCGGCCGGGTCTCGCGGTTGAAGTCGCTGATCGGGACGTCGCCATCGCCGCGCGAGCTGGCGCAGACGCAAACGGTCCAACAGGTGCATGACCTGGCCGCCGACCGCGGCAGGAAGATGCGCGACCTGGGCATCACCGTCGACTTCGCCCCCGTCGTCGACGTCAGCGACGAGCCCGACGACGCCGTCATCGGCAACCGGTCGTTCAGCGCGGATCCTGCCACGGTCACCGACTACGCCGGGGCCTATGCGCAGGGGCTGCGCGACGCCGGCCTGCTGCCGGTGCTCAAGCACTTCCCCGGCCACGGGCACGGCTCGGGCGATTCGCACACCGGCGGCGTGGTCACGCCGCCGCTCGACGCCCTGCAGAACAGCGATCTGGTGCCCTACCGGACCCTGGTGGTCTCGCCGCCGGTCGGCGTCATGGTGGGCCACCTGCAGGTTCCCGGCCTCACCGGCGACGCCCCGGCCAGCCTGAGCCCCGAGGCCGTGCAGCTGCTGCGCAACGGGGTCGGCTACAAGGGCCCGCCGTTCACCGGGCCGGTGTTCAGCGACGACCTGTCCAGCATGGCCGCCATCTCCGACCGATACGGCGTGTCGGAGGCCGTGCTGCGCAGCCTGCGGGCCGGCGTCGACGTCGCGCTGTGGGTGACCACCGACGAGGTGCCGGCGGTCCTGGACCGGCTGCAACAGGCGGTGGCCTCGGGCGACCTGCCGGCCAAGCAGGTCGACGATTCGCTGGTGCGGGTGGCGACGATGAAGGGCCCCAACCGTAACTGCGGCCACTAGCGGGTCGGCCCCGTCCGCACCAACGGATGTGGCGGCCGGGCCGCATTGCTTACCCTTGAGTCAGCTAGACGGGTCGGAAAGGTAAGCGATGGCGGGTGGCACCAAGCGGTTACCGCGCGCCGTCCGCGAGCAGCAGATGCTCGACGCCGCCGTCCAGATGTTCTCGGTCAACGGCTATCACGAGACGTCGATGGATGCCATCGCCGCCGAGGCGCAGATCTCCAAGCCGATGCTGTACCTGTATTACGGCTCCAAGGAGGACCTGTTCGGCGCCTGCCTGAACCGGGAGATGGGCCGGTTCATCGACGCGGTGCGCGCCGACATCGACTTCCAGCAGAGCCCCAACGACATGCTGCGCAACACCATCGCGTCGTTCATGCGCTACATCGACGCCAACCGGGCGTCCTGGATCGTGATGTACACCCAGGCCACCAGCTCACAGGCGTTCGCCCACATGGTCCGCGAGGGACGCGAGCAGATCATCGAACTCGTGGCCGGGCTGATGCGGGCGGGCAGCCGCAACCCGCGCACCGAGCGCGAGAACGAAATGATGGCCGTGGCCCTGGTGGGCGCCGGCGAGGCGGTCGCCAACCGGCTGTCCACCGGCGACGTCGACGTCGAGGAGGCGGCCCAGCTGATGATCGACCTGTTCTGGTACGGCCTCAAGGGGTCGCCGGCGGAACGGGCGGCGGCGCACCCCGAGGCGGGCGGCTCGGACGCCGCCGGCGAATAGCCCCAGGGTCGTTGCGGTGGCCCGGATGAGCGTCCCGAGCTGGGACCGCGGCAACCTCGAATTCTTCTGCGCCGTAATCATCGTCGGCTTGCTCGCCGGAGTCGCCGGCTTGGCGACGACGTTCGTGCTGCGCGTGGTCCAGCACGCCACCTACAACTACAGTTTCGGCGCGCTGCTGGAAGGGGTGACCGCCAGCAGCCCGATCCGGCGCATGCTGGGCCCGATGATCGGCGCAGGGCTGGCGGGCCTGGGGTGGTGGTTGCTGCGGCGCCGGGCCGAGGTGCCCCCGCTGGCGCAGACCATCGCCGCCCGCGCACCCGTGCCGCGGCTGTCCTGGAGCGTCGACGCGATGCTGCAGGTGCTGCTCGTCGGATCGGGAGCATCGCTCGGGCGAGAGGGCGCCCCACGTCAATTCGCCGCTGCGCTCAGCGATTTGGGGACCGGATGGCTCAGGCGGCTGGGCCCGCGCGATCGCGAGATCCTGCTGGCCTGTGCGGCGGGCGCGGGCCTGGGTGCGGTGTATGCGGTTCCGCTGGCCGGCGCACTGTTCTCGATCCGGATCCTGCTGAACACCTGGCGGCCGCGGGTGGTGGGCGCGGCGTTTCTCTCCTCCGGCTTAGCGGTCGCCGTCGGCTCGGCCATCACCCGCGATCAACCCAATCTGCGATGGCCGATCGGGGAGTCCACGTATCTGCTGACCGCGCACGGATTGCTGCTGGCGCCGGTGGCTCTCGCGGTCGGGCTGGCGTTCAACCGGTTGATGGCCGCGGCGCGGCCCGCCCGCCAGCCGAGGACTGCGCTGCTCATCCCCGCGCTCGCGGGAGCGGGCCTGGTGATGGGCGTGTGTTCGCACTGGTGGCCCGAGTTGCCCGGCAACGGCCGCAGCATCCTGACCGTGAGCCTGGCCAGCGGCATGACCCTGCTCTCGGCGCTGGCCATCCTGGCGCTGAAACCCCTACTGACCGCGCTGTTTCTGCGCGCGGGCGGGGCCGGCGGCCTGCTGACGCCCTCACTGGCCACCGGTGCCGCCGCCGGCGCCGCGCTGGTCTTGGCGATCAACTGGGCGATGGGAACTCATCTGCACGTCCCGGCGGTATCGCTGGCCGGCGCCGCCGGCGTGCTCGCGGTGACCCAGGGCTCGCCGATCTGGGCGGCGATCTTCGTCTGGGAGCTCGCCCGGCCCCCGCTGTGGCTGTTTCTGCTCTTCCTGCTGACCGCGAGCAGCGCACACGCGCTGAAAGTGCTTGCCCAGGGCCGCAGTACGACGCACGCGGGTTAGAGCGCCCGGACCGTGCCAGTCAGGTGCGGGTAACCCTTGGCGATGTTGCGCAGTGAAATGTCCCAGCCGCCGTCGTGCTCGTCGATGTAGAGCCCGGCGGTCGCGGGCAGCACCAGCGGCTTGCCGAACCGCACCGAATACCGCACGGCATCGGGGATTTGTGCTTCGACGTTGGCCAATACCGCTGCGGCGCTGTACATTCCGTGCGCGATCACGGTCGGGAAGCCGAACAGCTTGGCCGCGACCGAGTTGGTGTGGATCGGGTTGTGATCGCCCCCGACGTCGGCGTAGCGCCGGATCAGCCCGGGGCTGATCCGCAACACGGTGGACGGTGGCGGCAGCTTGGGCTGCTTCTGCGGTGGCGGCTTGGGTTCATCGGACAGGCTCGTCCGCTGCTGGTGCAGGAAGGTCGTCACCTGATGCCAGGCGGTGTCGTTGCCGACGCTGACATCGGTCACCAGATCGACCAGCAGCCCCTTGCGGTGCTCGCGCAGGTTCTCGGCGTGCACGCGCACCCCGACGGTGTCGGTGACCGCGATCGGGCGGTACTGCGTGATGTGGTTCTCGGTGTGCACCGCTCCCATTGCGGCAAATGGGAAGTCGAAGCCGGTGACCAGCGACATCAGCGCGGGAAAGGTCAGCGCGAACGGGTAGGTCAGCGGCACGTGATTGCCGTAGCGCAGGCCCGTGACCCCCGCGTACTCGGCCACGTTCGCGCGGTCGATGGGCAATTCCTCGATGGTCACGGTGCGGGTGGGCACCTCGCCGCTGCGGGACACCACCGGCAGCGCCCCGGCCGCCGCGCGCAGCATGTTCTTCAGGCCGCTTGGCTGGTTCATGGCATTCTCCTCGACAGCCCGGTTCGCTATGCGCCCAGCATGGCCTGGCCGCAGACGCGAATGACGTTACCCGTCACCGCATTTGAGGCCGGGCTGGCGAAGTAGGCGATGGTTTCGGCGACGTCCACCGGCTGCCCGCCCTGCAGCAGCGAGTTCATCCGGCGGCCGACCTCGCGGGTGGCCAGCGGGATGGCGGCGGTCATCTGGGTTTCGATGAAACCCGGTGCGACGGCGTTGATCGTGATGCCCTTGCCGTACAGCTCCGGGGCCAGCGACTGGGTGAGGCCGATCATCCCGGCCTTGGTCGTCGCGTAGTTGGTCTGGCCGCGGTTGCCGGCGATGCCGGCCATCGACGACAGACCGATCACCCGGCCGCCCTCGCCGATGGTGCCGTTGCCCACCAGACCCTCGGTAAGCCGCAGCGGGGCAAGCAGATTGACGGCCAGGACGGCGTCCCAGCGGGCGTCGTCCATGTTGGCCAACAGCTTGTCGCGGGTGATGCCGGCGTTGTTGACCAAAACGTCGGCGCGCCCGCCGTGGTGCTCGCGCAGGTGCTCGGTGATCTTGTCGACGGCGTCTTCGGCGGTGACGTCGAGCCACAACGCGGTGCCCCCGACCCGGCTGGCCGTCTCGGCCAGCGCCTCGGCGGCCGATTCGACGTCGATGGCCACCACGCGGGCGCCGTCGCGGGCGAACACCTCGGCGATCGTCGCGCCGATGCCCCGGGCCGCGCCGGTCACGATCGCGACCTTGCCGTCCAGCGGGCGGTCCCAATCGGCCGGAGGCGTGGAGTCCGCCTCCCCGACGTAGAAGACCTGGCCGTCGACGTAGGCGGACTTGGCCGACAAGATGAACCGCATCGTCGATTCCAGGCCCGTCGCGGCGGGCTTGGCGTCCGGCGACAGGTACACCAGCGCGACCGTGGCGCCGTTGCGCAGCTCCTTGCCCAGCGAACGGGTGAAGCCCTCCAGCGCGCGCTGCGCGATCCGCTCGTGCGGGCTGGCTTCTGTATTTTGCAAGGCGTCGGGCGTGGTCCCGACCACCACCACGCGCGCGGAATGACCCAGGTTGCGCAGCAGGGGGGTGAAGAACTCGTAGAGCCCCCGGAGCCCCTCCGGCGTGGTGATGCCGGTGGCGTCGTACACCAGGCCGCCGAACTTGTCCGCCCAGCGGCCGCCCAGGTTGTTGCCCACCAGGTCGTAGTCGGCGTCCAGCGCCGCGCGCAGCGGTTCGACGACCCGGCCCTCCCCGCCGATCAGCAGGGCCCCGGCCAGGGGCGGTTCACCGGCCCGGTAACGGCGCAGCGTCTCGGGTTGGGGGACGCCGAGCTGCTTGGCGAGAAACGATCCAGGACCGGAATTGACGATCTGGGAGAACAGATCGGACGAAGCCTTGGGAGCCACCGGAGCTACCTTCCATGTTCTTGCGAAATCGGGGTATGCCTACAGCACAACCGTATCGGGGACGAACTTACTGCAGAGTAAGAACAGTGGGTATTATGGCCCCGGACGGGCGATTCCCAAACCGATAGACCGCGCAAACACGGAGAAGAATAGTGGCCGCTGCAAGTTCTGAGTCAAGTAAACAGTCTGCTCAGCGCAGTTCTGAGCGTCGGCGGGTGGCCGTGCTGGGCGGCAACCGCATCCCGTTCGCCCGGTCCGACGGCGCCTACGCGGAGGCGTCCAACCAGGACATGTTCACCGCCGCCCTGGGCGGGCTGGTGGATCGCTTCGGGTTGGCCGGCGAGCGGCTCGGGGTCGTCGTCGGCGGCGCCGTGCTCAAGCACAGCCGGGACTTCAACCTGACCCGCGAATGCGTGCTGGGCTCGCAGCTGTCGTCCCACACGCCCGCGTTCGACCTGCAGCAGGCCTGCGGTACCGGGCTGCAGGCGGCCGTGGCCGCCGCCGAGGGCATCGCGTCCGGCCGTTACGACGTGGCCGCCGCCGGCGGCGTCGACACCACCTCCGACGCGCCCATCGGGCTGGGCGACAACCTGCGCCGCACCCTGCTCAAGCTGCGCCGGGCCAAGTCCAACGTGCAACGGCTGAAGCTGGTGGGCACGCTGCCCGCCACCCTGGGCGTCGAGATCCCGGTGAACAGTGAACCGCGCACCGGGCTGTCCATGGGCGAGCACCAGGCGCTGACGGCCAAGAAGATGGGCATTTCCCGCGTGGCCCAGGACGAGTTGGCCGCCGCCAGCCACCGCAACATGGCCGCCGCCTACGACCGGGGCTTCTTCGACGACCTGGTCACGCCCTTCCTGGGGCTCTACCGCGACGACAACCTGCGTCCGGACTCGTCGGCGGAGAAGCTGGCCAAGCTGCGCCCGGTGTTCGGCGTCAAGGCGGGCGACGCGACGATGACCGCCGGCAACTCGACGCCGCTGACCGACGGTGCGTCGGTGGCGCTGCTGGCCACCGACGAGTGGGCGGCCGCGCATTCGCTGACGCCGCTGGCCTACCTGGTGGATTCGGAGACCGCCGCCGTCGACTACGTCAATGGGCGTGACGGCCTGCTGATGGCACCGACCTACGCCGTGCCGCGGCTGCTGGCCCGCAACGGCCTGAGCCTGCAGGATTTCGACTTCTACGAGATTCACGAGGCGTTCGCGTCGGTGGTGCTGTGCCACCTGCAGGCCTGGGAATCCGAGGAGTACTGCAAGGAGCGGCTGGGCCTGGACGGCGCGCTGGGCTCGATCGACCGGTCCAAGCTGAACGTCAACGGGTCCTCGCTGGCCGCCGGCCACCCGTTCGCGGCCACCGGCGGGCGGATCCTGGCCCAGGCGGCCAAGCAGCTCGCGCAGCGCAAGGCCGAGCAGAAGGGCGGCGGCACCGTGCGCGCCCTGGTCTCGATCTGTGCGGCAGGTGGCCAGGGCGTGGCCGCGATTCTGGAGGCCTGACGGGCCCGTCAGGGCCCGGTCCCGCCGGATCGGCGCTCGTCATGAGTTGAGTCACATCTGGTTAGTCGGAAGGGGGCGCGGGTATCCGACCCACCGGATGGCCCCGTGTTGTGGTCTGACCCCCCGACCCCGACGGCAATACGGGGCATCCCCTGAATACGACCGCCCGTCCGCATCGCGGATTGGCGTACGAAAAGGGCCGCCGCTGGAGTGAGGGGATCCAGCGGCGGCCTTTTTGCTGTCCGGCAGGCCTTTCATCGCTGCGGCGAACGCAAATCCCCCGCTCCGACCAGGCGAAGCGGGGGATTCATGCGTTGCCGTCGAGGGCCTAGAAGGCAGCCTCGTCGAGCTCCATGATGTCATTGTCCAGCGTGTCGATGACCTCGCGGGTGCTGGTCAGCAACGGCAGGAAGTTCTTCGCGAAGAACGACGCCACCGCGATCTTGCCCTCGTAGAAGGACCGCTCATCGCCGCTGGCACCGGCATCCAGCGCCGCCACGGCGACCGCCGCCTGACGCTGCAACAGCCAGCCGATGACCAGGTCACCGACGCTCATCAGGAAGCGCACCGAACCCAGGCCCACCTTGTACAGGCTGGTCACGTCCTCCTGCGCCGCCATCAGGTAGCCGGTCAGCGTGGCCGCCATCGCCTGGACGTCGGTCAGGGCCTTGGCCAGCAGCTCGCGCTCGGTCTTCAGCCGGCCGTTGCCGGACTCGCTGTCGACGAACTTCTGGATCTGCTCGGACACGTGCGCCAGGGCCACACCCTTGTCGCGGACGATCTTGCGGAAGAAGAAGTCCTGCGCCTGGATGGCGGTGGTGCCCTCGTAGAGCGAGTCGATCTTGGCGTCCCGGATGTATTGCTCGATCGGGTAGTCCTGCAGGAAGCCGGATCCACCGAAGGTCTGCAGGCTCTCGGTGAGCTTGGCGTACGCCTGCTCCGAGCCCACACCCTTGACGACCGGCAGCATCAGGTCGTTGACCTTGACCGCCAGCTCGGCGTCCACGCCGTGGATCGCCTCGGCGACCGCCGCGTCCTGGTAGGTGGACGTGAACAGGTACAGCGCGCGCAGACCCTCGGCGTAGGCCTTCTGGGTCATCAGCGAACGGCGCACGTCCGGGTGGTGCGTGATGGTCACGCGCGGTGCGGTCTTGTCGGTCATCTGGGTCATGTCGGCGCCCTGGACGCGCGACTTCGCGTACTCGAGCGCGTTCAGGTAGCCCGTCGACAGGGTGGCGATGGCCTTGGTGCCGACCATCATGCGGGCCTGCTCGATGACCTCGAACATCTGCGCGATGCCGTTGTGCACCTCGCCGACCAGCCAGCCCTTGGCGGGGACGTCGTGCTGGCCGAAGCTCAGCTCGCACGTCGCCGAGACCTTCAGGCCCATCTTGTGCTCGACGTTGGTGACGAAGACGCCGTTGCGCTCGCCCAGCTCGCCGGTCTCGAAGTCGAACAGGAACTTGGGCACGAAGAACAGCGACAGCCCCTTGGTGCCCGGTCCGGCGCCCTCGGGGCGGGCCAGCACCAGGTGGAAGATGTTCTCGAACAGGTCGCCGGAGTCGGCGGAGGTGATGAACCGCTTCACACCGTCGATGTGCCAGGAGCCGTCCTCCTGCTTGACGGCCTTGGTCCGCCCGGCGCCCACGTCCGAACCGGCGTCCGGCTCGGTGAGCACCATGGTCGAACCCCAGCCGCGCTCAGCGCAGATGACGGCCCACTTCTTCTGCTCCTCGGTGCCGAGGTGGTACAGGATGTTGGCGAAGCCTGCCCCGCCGGCGTACATCCACACGGCGGGGTTGGCGCCGAGCAGGTGCTCGTGCAGCGCCCACACCAGCGCCCGGGGCATCGGCATGCCGCCGAGCACCTCGTCGATGCCGACCTTGTCCCAGCCGGCCTCGATGACGGACTGGACCGACTTTTTGAAAGATTCCGGCAGGGTCACCGAGTGCGTCTTCGGATCGAACACCGGCGGATTGCGGTCACCCTCGACGAAGGAGTCGGCGACCGGCCCCTCGGCCAGTCGGCTGATCTCGTTCAGCATTTCTTGGGCTGTGTCGGCGTCCAGGTCGGCGTATTCGCCCTGGCCCAGCGCCTTGTCAACGCCCAGAACTTCGAACAGGTTGAATACCTGGTCGCGGACGTTGCTCTTGTAGTGGCTCACTACGGTCCTCCTCGTTGAGAATGCCACTTGTGGTTGGGTACTAGGTCTAAGTTACCCACCAGTAACAAGACCTAAAATATCGCTCGCGTCAGTGGGATGCAAGTCAATGTGAGCTAGATTTCATTGCCTAATTAACCAACCGGTTGGGAAGCTGCTGGTCATGCCGTTGAAATCCGATCTACCTGCGGCGATGATCCACACTTGACCGGTGTGCGCGGCGTCACTGCGCCGCCCGACGAGGTGCCGACGGTGGACCTGCGGGCCGATGCCGCGCGCCTGCGCCGCGGGCTGCGGGATGCCGGCCACGAGGTGGGCTTCTTCTATCTGACCGGTCACGGGGTGGCGCCGGACCTGGTGGGACGGATGCTGGACGCGGCGCGGCGGCTCTTCGAGCTGCCGCAACCCGACAAGGACGCCGTCGCGATGGTGCGTAGCCCCCATTTCCGCGGCTACACCCGCCTCGGCGGCGAGCTGACCCGCGGCGAGGTGGATTGGCGTGAGCAGATCGACGTCGGACCGGAGCGCACCCCGATCGATGGGCTGGACAAGGCGGACTACCGGTGGCTGCAGGGGCCGAATCAGTGGCCGGCCGCGCTGCCGGAGCTGCCCGGGATCATCGAGGAGTGGGACGCCGCGCTCTCCGCGGTGGCCCGCACCCTGCTGCGACACTGGGCGGCCTCGCTCGGCAGCCCGCCCGGCGTGTTCGACGCGTCCTTCGCCGACGCGCCGGCCACCCTGATCAAGATCATCCGGTACCCGGCCCGCGCGGAAAGCGCGCAGGGCGTGGGCGCCCACCGCGACTCCGGGGTGCTCACCTTGTTGCTGGCCGAGCCGGGCAGCACCGGCCTGCAGGTCCGGCGCGGTGGCGGGAAAGGAGGCCATCCCGATGACGGCTGGATCGAAGTGCCGCCGCGCGAGGGGGCGTTCATCGTCAACATCGGCGAGCTGCTGGAGGTGGCCACCCGTGGTTACCTGCGGGCCACCGAGCACCGGGTCAGCCTGCACGGGCAGGCCGGGGACCGCATCTCGGTGCCCTACTTCTTCAATCCGCGCCTGGACGCACAGATACCCGTGCTGTCGCTGCCCGACGAGCTCGCGGCACGGACCGATGAACACTGGACACCGTCGCACGATCCGGCCGACCCCATGTTTTCGGTCTACGGGCGCAACGCCTGGAAGAGCAGGCTGCGGGCCCATCCGGATGTGGCCGCGGCGCACGGATATTCGGCAGATCGCTTAGAAAACGGCTGAGGGTGGCCGTGCCGGCGTGACCGGCGCCGGGTAGGGTCACACACGAAAATCCCGTCTCCGGCTCTAGGGGCGAATAAGTCCGGTGAACTCGAACAACAAGCTGACAGCGTCGTCGCTGCGGGAGGCCTTCGGTCACTTCCCGTCCGGTGTGGTAGCGATCGCCGCCGAGGTGAACGGAACCCGGGAAGGCCTGGCGGCCAGCACCTTCGTCCCCGTCTCGCTGGACCCGCCGCTGGTGTCGTTCTGCGTGCAGAACACCTCGACGACCTGGCCCAAGCTCAAGGACCTGCCGATGCTGGGCATCAGTGTCCTCGGCGAGGCGCATGACGAGGCCGCGCGCACGCTGGCCGCGAAGACCGGCGACCGGTTCGCGGGTCTGGAAACGGTCTCCCGGTCCTCCGGTGCGGTGTTCATCAAGGGCACCGGCCTGTGGCTGGAAAGCGCGATCGAGCAGCTCATTCCGGCGGGCGATCACACCATCGTGGTGTTGCGGGTCAACGAGGTGACCGTGGACGCCGAGGTGGCGCCCATCGTGTTCCATCGCAGCGTGTTCCGCCGCCTCGGCGCCTAATCGGGTCGCTGAGCCGTCGACCTGCTAGGGGCGGTGGCCCAGTTCCTCCCGAAAGCCCTGAATGCGGCTCTCGAGTTCGGCGGCGTCGGTGTGCCGGCCTTCCTTGTTCGCGAGTTGGGCGCGTACCGACAGCTGGCGGATCGCGGTGCGAATGTTGTTGATGCTGGCGGTTTCTCGCATGGGTTTCATGAACTGCCTTTCCGGTCGTGGACAGACGACCGCACGGGGCGGCCCGACAGGATGCAGTGTGGTTACCCGAGTCCCGCGGCGGCCTAACGTGCCACGGCGCGACGTCGCCGAGCGTGAAGTCAGTTGCACGTTGAGCGCCGAATGTGAAGGCAGCTTCACATTCGAGCCGCAAGGCCGCGCGTGATCAGCGGCGGAACAGCTTGTTACCCAGCCACACGACCGGGTCGTACTTGCGGTCGGCGACCCGCTCTTTCATGGGGATCAGCGCGTTGTCGGTGATCTTGATGTTCTCCGGGCAGACCTCGGTGCAGCACTTGGTGATGTTGCAGTAGCCCAGACCGTGCTCGTCCTGGGCGTCGTTGCGCCGGTCGCGGGTGTCCAGCGGGTGCATTTCCAGCTCGGCGATCCGCATCAGGAACCGGGGACCGGCGAACGCCTTCTTGTTCTCCTCGTGGTCGCGCACCACGTGGCAGACGTTCTGGCACAGGAAGCACTCGATGCACTTGCGGAATTCCTGCGAGCGCTGCACGTCCTCCTGCGCCATCCGGTACTCCCCGGGCTGCAGGTCCTTGGGCGGCGCGAAAGACGGTATCTCGCGGGCCTTTTCGTAGTTGAACGAGACGTCGGTCACCAGGTCGCGGATCACCGGGAACGTGCGCAGCGGCGTGACGGTGACGACCTCGTCCTCGGCGAACGTCGACATCCGGGTCATGCACAGCAGCCGCGGCTTGCCGTTGATCTCCGCCGAACAGGAACCACACTTGCCCGCCTTGCAGTTCCACCGGACGGCCAGATCGGGCGTCTGGGTCTGCTGCAGGCGATGGATGATGTCGAGGACGACCTCGCCCTCGTTGACCTCGACCGTGAAGTCCTGCAGACCGCCGTCGGCGTCGTCGCCGCGCCACACCCGCATCGTCGCGTTGTAGGTCATTTGCCACTCCGTCCTGGGTGCCCGGCGAGTTCTTCGTCGGTGTAGTACTTCTCCAGCTCGGCGATGTCGAACAGCTCCAGCAGATCGGGCCGCATCGGCGTCTGATCCTTCTTCGTGATGGTGATCTCGGGGATCACCTCGTCACCGCCGCTCGCCTCGCAGACCAGCAGCACCTTGCGCCACGACGAGTCCATCGCCGGGTGGTCGTCACGGGTGTGCCCGCCGCGGCTCTCGGTGCGCTGCAGCGCGGCCTTGGCGACGCACTCGCTGACCAGCAGCATGTTGCGCAGGTCGATGGCCAGGTTCCAGCCCGGGTTGTACCGGCGCTGCCCCTCGACGTGCAGGTTCTTGAACCGCTCGCGCAGCTTGTTGAGCCGCTCGAGGGCCTCGGTGATCTCTTCCTCCTTGCGGATGATGCCGACCAGGTCGTTCATCGACTGCTGCAGCTCGAGCTGCAGGGTGTACGGGTTCTCCGCGGCCGCGCCGTTGGCCGGCGCATCGAAGGGCGACAGCGCCCGCTTGGCCGCCGCGTCCACGGCGTCCTCGGCGATCGTGGGCCGGCTGCTCAGGGCACGCACGTAGTCGGCCGCACCCAGACCGGCACGCCGGCCGAACACCAGCAGGTCCGACAGCGAGTTGCCGCCCAGCCGGTTGGACCCGTGCATGCCGCCGGAGCATTCACCCGCGGCGAACAGCCCGGGGACGGTGGCCGCGCCGGTGTCGGCGTCGACCTCGACGCCACCCATCACGTAGTGGCAGGTCGGCCCGACTTCCATCGGCTCCTTGGTGATGTCGACGCCGGCCAGCTCCTTGAACTGGTGGTACATCGACGGCAGGCGGCGGTTGATCTCCGCGGGGGTCAGCCGCGAGGCGATGTCCAGGAAGACGCCGCCGTGTGGGCTGCCGCGGCCGGCCTTGACCTCGGAGTTGATCGCGCGCGCGACCTCGTCACGCGGCAGCAGGTCGGGGGTGCGGCGGGCCGAGTCGTTGTCCTTGAGCCACTGGTCGGCCTCTTGCTCGGTCTCGGCGTACTGGCCCTTGAACACCGAGGGGATGTAGTCGAACATGAACCGCTTGTCGTCGGAGTTCTTCAGCACCCCGCCGTCACCGCGGACACCCTCGGTGACCAGGATCCCCTTCACGCTCGGCGGCCAGACCATGCCCGTCGGGTGGAACTGGACGAACTCCATGTTGATCAGCGACGCGCCCGCCCGCAGGGCTAGGGCGTGGCCGTCGCCGGTGTACTCCCACGAGTTCGAGGTGACCTTGAACGACTTGCCGATCCCGCCGGTGGCCAGCACCACCGCGGGCGCCTCGAACAGGATGAAGTTGCCGCTTTCGCGGATGTAGCCGAACGCGCCGGCGATCGCGTCGCCGTCCTTGATCAGCTCGGTGATCGTGGTCTCGGCGAACACCCGGATCCGGGCTTCGTAGTCGCCGAGCTCGGCGAAGTCCTCCTGCTGCAGCGAGACGATCTTCTGCTGCATGGTGCGGATCAGTTCCAGGCCGGTGCGGTCACCGACGTGGGCCAGCCGCGGGTAGGTGTGCCCACCGAAGTTGCGCTGGCTGATCTTGCCGTCCTTGAGGCGATCGAACAGTGCCCCATAGGTTTCCAGCTCCCAGACCCGGTCGGGGGCTTCCTTGGCGTGCAGTTCGGCCATGCGCCAGTTGTTGAGGAATTTCCCGCCGCGCATGGTGTCGCCGAAGTGGGTCTTCCAGTTGTCTTTCGGGTTGGTGTTGCCCATCGAGGCCGCGCAACCACCCTCGGCCATGACCGTGTGGGCCTTGCCGAACAGGGACTTGCACACCACCGCAACCCGCAAACCCCGTTCGCGCGCTTCGATAACCGCGCGCAGTCCCGCGCCGCCGGCACCGATCACGACCACGTCGAACGTGTGCCGCTCGATTTCAACCATGAAACCCTCGCTAGCTAAATCTGTGATTTATTTCGAAATGGCTTGTCAGCCAACAAACCTGAGGTCAGGAATGGTGCCGCTGGCCACCAGTGCGATGTAGAAGTCGGTGAGCATCAGGGTGCCCAGCGTGATCCAGGCGAACAGCTTGTGGCGGGTGTTGATGACGCTGACCTGGGTCCAGATCCAGTACCGCACAGGGTGCTTGGAGAAGTGCTTGAGCCGCCCGCCGGTGACGTGCCGGCAGGAGTGGCAGGACAGCGTGTAGATCCACAGCATGATGACGTTGCCGAGCAGGATCAGATTGCCCAGACCGAAGCCGAATCCGCCCGGGCCGCTGTCGGAGTGGAACGCGACGATCGCGTCGTAGGTGTTGATCACCGAGATGATGCCGGCGATATAGAAGAAGTACCGGTGGGTGTTCTGGATGATCAGCGGGAACTTGGTCTCGCCGGTGTAGTGCACGCGAGGCTCGGCCACCGCGCAGGCGCTGGGCGACTGCCACACCGTGCGGTAGTAGGCACCGCGGTAGTAGTAGCAGGTCAGACGGAACAGCAGCAGGAACGGCAGCGACAAGGCGGCGTACGGCAGCCACCATACGTCGGGCAGGAACTGCGGCCAGATGTCGCCGGCCTCACCGCAACCCTTGCTCACGCAGGGCGAGTAGAACGGCGTCAGGTAGTGGTATTTGGGAACGAAGAAGTAATCCTGTTGGAACGCCCGCGCCGTCGCATAAATAATGAATGCGGCGAAGCCTAGATCGATCCGCAGCGGCGACATCCACCACCGATCGGTGCGCAGGGTGCGTTGCGGGATACGGGCGCGCGTGGGTGAAAAGACACCGGACGCAGGACGGTTCGCCGTGGGTGCGCTCATTTAGTGTGTTCCTCTTCGAACGGGCTGTAGGTCGAAGGGTACACAGAACCAAGCCCCCCTTTTCTGGGGGGCTTGTGTTGTTCGACGTTGGTCAGGACCTGTTGTGACCGCCGACACCCTCGTCGTCGACGTCGCGCCAGAATTCGCTGTCGTATTGGGTGTCGGGAATGACGATCTTCTCACCGGACTGCTGCACGGTGGCGCCCGCCAGGTCCAATTCGGACACGTCGGTGTCGAGCAGGTCGACGTCGGACAGGATGCGGTCGGCGTCGATGACGATGCGCCGCATGGCCGGGCTGTCACCGTATCGGGCCCGTAGGGAGCTCACGCACCGCCGCAGGCCGCCGATGAGGTCGTGTAGTTCGGCGAATTCGGTCGTGCCAGTCGTGCTCGGCGTGCGAGTCAAAGGATCTCCTCGGCAGTGTTTCGGATCACAGTACGCCCTCGATACTATCCACCGCACACGCCAGACGTCAGGTCGTTGGGCCGGGATGCCGAGGGAGCAAACACTTATGACGGGACGCGCCACACCGGCCGAGCGGGCCGCCGCGCTGCTGGAACTGCACCGGCCGGGCAACCCGGTCATCCTGCCGACCGTGTGGGATGCCTGGTCGGCCCGGCTGGCCGCCGGCGCCGGATTCGCCGCGCTCACCGTGGGCAGCCATCCGATGGCGGACTCGATCGGCAAACCGGACAACGAGGGCATGTCGTTCGACGATGTGCTCACCCGGGTCGCGCAGATCACCGCCGCGGTCGACGTCCCGGTGTCGGTGGACATCGAATCCGGCTACGGCCAGCGGGCGGGCCGGCTGATCGAGGGCCTGCTCAGCGCCGGGGCCGTCGGGTGCAACATCG
>NZ_LZMG01000038.1:0-43827 GCF_001673615.1 Mycobacterium sp. 1245499.0 | reverse complement strand
ACCCTGGTGCTGCGCAAGGACGCCGACCACTCCATCAACCGGCTGCGGCTGCGCAAGCTCTGACGGCGCGGCCGGGTCGGCAGGATGTTCTCGACGAGGTTGGGGCGGTTGATGGATCGCCAGATCTCGCGGGCCGCGGCCACCGCCTTGGTGTCGTTGAGCGCCGAGTAGTGGTGGAAGTGCGATTCGGGATCGGCGAACGCGGTGCTGCGCATGGCCAGGAACCGCGAGACGTACCACTGCTCGATGTCTTCGATCCGGGCGTCGACGTACACGCCGAAGTCGAACAGGTCCGACACCATCAGCGTCGGACCGGTTTGCAGCACGTTGAGACCCTCGAGGATCAGGATGTCCGGGTGGCGGACCACGTGCTTGGCCCCCGGGATGATGTCGTATTTCAGGTGCGAATACACCGGCGCGCAGGCGTAATCCGAACCGGATTTGACCGAGGTCACGAACCGCATCAGCGCCCGCCGGTTGTAGCTTTCCGGAAATCCCTTGCGGTGCATCAGGTTTCGCCGCTCCAGCTCGGCATTCGGGTACAGGAAGCCGTCGGTGGTGACCAGGTCCACCCGCGGGTGGTGGTCCCAGCGCGCCAACAGCGCCTGCAGCACACGGGCGGTCGTGGACTTGCCGACCGCCACGCTGCCGGCCACCCCGATGATGAACGGCACCGGCCGGTCGGGGTTTTGCTGCGGTTCGCCGAGGAATTCGGCGGTGGCGGCGAACAATCGCTGCCGCGCCGCGACCTGCAGGTGAATGAGCCGGGCCAGCGGCAGGTAGACCTCTTCGACTTCGAGCAAGTCGATCTGCTCACCCAGACCGCGCAGGCCGACCAACTCCTCCTCGGTGAGGGCCAGCGGCGTCGACATACGAAGCGCACGCCATTGCTTTCGGTCGAACTCCACATAAGGGCTCGGCTCGCTAAGCCGCGGCATAGTGCAAGTGTTACAGCAGCGCCGAAAAGCCCGACGGCTGGGCTGGCGAAAACTCGACGCCGGATAGCGCCGAGCGCCCTCGCTGTGGGGTTAATCGGCCGACTAGTCTCGTTCTCATGTCAGCCGACTTGACCCGCACCGCCACCTCGACCACGTCGCCGGGCGCCGAATACGCCGACACCGCGAGCGCTGCCTACCGCGCCGCATTGCAGGTGGTCGAGTCCGTCGAACCGCGCATCGCCGCGGCGACGCGCAAAGAGCTCGACGACCAACGTGCTTCGCTCAAGCTGATCGCCAGCGAGAACTACGCATCGCCCGCGGTGTTGCTGACCATGGGCACCTGGCTGTCGGACAAGTACGCCGAGGGCACCATCGGACACCGCTTCTACGCGGGCTGTCAGAACGTCGACACCGTGGAAAGCGTCGCCGCCGAGCACGCTCGTGAGCTGTTCGGGTCGCCGCACGCCTACGTGCAGCCGCACTCGGGCATCGACGCCAACCTCGTTGCGTACTGGGCGATCTTGGCCACCCGGATCGAGGCGCCGGGCCTGGCCGATGCCGGCGTCAAGCACGTCAACGACTTGTCCGAGGCGGAATGGGAGAAGCTGCGCAACAAGTTGGGCAACCAGCGCCTGTTGGGCATGTCGCTGGATGCCGGCGGCCACCTCACCCACGGCTTCCGGCCCAACATCTCCGGCAAGATGTTCCACCAGCGCAGCTACGGCACCGACCCCGACACCGGGTTCGTCGACTACGGCGCCGTTGCGGCCGCCGCGCGCGAGTTCAAGCCGCTGATCATCGTGGCCGGCTACTCCGCTTACCCGCGCCGCATCAACTTCGCGACGATGCGTGAGATCGCCGACGAGGTCGGCGCCACCCTGATGGTGGACATGGCGCATTTCGCCGGCCTGGTGGCGGGCAAGGTGTTCACCGGCGACGAGGATCCGGTGCCGCACGCCCATGTCACGACCACGACGACGCACAAGTCGCTGCGCGGTCCCCGCGGCGGCCTCATCCTGTGCCAACCCGAGTACGCCGACGCTGTCGACAAGGGCTGCCCGATGGTGCTCGGCGGGCCACTGTCGCACGTGATGGCGGCCAAGGCCGTCGCGCTCGCCGAGGCGCGGCAGCCGGCGTTCCAGGCCTATGCCCAGCGGATCGCAGACAACGCCCAGGCTCTGGCCGACGGCTTCCTCAAGCGCGATGCCCACTTGGTCACCGGGGGCACCGACAACCACCTCGTGCTGCTCGATGTCACATCGTTCGGCCTTACGGGACGTCAAGCCGAGTCGGCCTTGTTGGACGCCGGCGTCGTCACCAACCGCAACGCCATCCCCACCGACCCCAACGGCGCCTGGTACACCAGTGGCATCCGGCTCGGCAGCCCGGCGCTGACCACCCGCGGCTTCGGTCCGGCCGACTTCGACCGGGTGGCCGAACTGATCGTCGATGTTCTGGCCAACACGAAGCCGGAAGGTACCTCCAAGGCCAAGTACTCGCTGGCCGATGGCACCGCCGAACGGGTCAGCGCGGCCGCGGCCGAACTGTTGGACGCCAACCCGCTCTACCCGGGCCTCGCGCTCTAGGCTTCGCCGTAGGAGGGGCTCTAGAGTGCCCGGCGGGACGGGCCTGAGGACCTAAGTCACCAGTTGGCGCGACACGACCCGGCCGATTTCATGAACCTGTGTACGCGGGTTACAGTTATCTCATGGCCGAAAGACCTGTCGCTAACGCGCTGACCCTGGAACTTGAGCCGGTCGTCGAAGCGAACATCGACCGCCACCTGTCCACCGAAGAACTCTGGTTCGCGCACGACTACGTGCCGTTCGAACGGGGCGAGAACTTCGCCTTCCTCGGTGGGCGCGACTGGGACCCGTCGTCGATGACGTTGCCGAGGCCGTTGACCGACGCCTGCGAGATCATGTTGCTGCTCAAGGACAACCTGGCCGCGCACCACCGCGAGCTGGTCGAGCACTTCATCCTCGAGGACTACTGGGGCCGCTGGCTGGGCCGGTGGACCGCCGAGGAGCACCTGCACGCCATCGCGTTGCGCGAGTACCTGGTGGTGACCCGCGAGGTCGACCCGACCGCCAACGAAGAGGCCCGCGTCCAGTACGTCATGAAGGGCTACCGCGCCGACACCTACTCGCAGGTGGAGATCCTGGTGCACATGGCGTTCGTCGAACGGACCCACGCCGTGTTCTGCGAGAACCTGGCCGCGCAACTCGAGGAGCCCATCCTGGCCGGCCTGGTCGACCGGATCGCCCGGGACGAGCGCCGGCACGAACTGTTCTTCTCCAACCTCGTCGCGCACTGCCTCGAGTACACCCGCGACGAGACCATCGCGGCGATCGCCGCCCGCGCGGCCGACCTTCAGGTGCCCGGCGCCGACATCGACGCATATGCGGACAAGGTGCGAAACGTCGACGAGGCAGGCATTTTCGGTCCGGAGCAGCTGCGCCAGACGATCTCCGACCGCATCGCCGCATGGGGAGTCGCGGACGAGCCCCAGCTGCGGCAATTCGTCGTCGGCTAGGCCGGCCCGCACCCACCTCACCACATCGACCACCCACTGGGAGTGGTCGCGCTCCGCAACGTCGGCGCGCCTGCACAGCGGGCGGACGACCACGGGAGTAGCGTCGTTCTCGATGGTCAGCGTCAAGCTCTGCTGCCAGGGCGGCACCTCCCGTCACCACAACGGAAGGACCGGCCCCGGTCCTGGTGCTGCGGTTCCCGTCGACATGCCTGTGCGGGTCCGCGCGGGCTCATCCCGCTCGAGGAGCGCTACGTGACCGAAATCCGGACCTACGTGATCGACACTTCCGTGCTGCTGTCCGACCCCTGGGCGTGCAGCCGGTTCGCCGAACACGAGGTGGTTGTTCCGCTGGTGGTGATCAGCGAGCTGGAGGCCAAACGCCACCATCACGAGCTGGGCTGGTTCGCGCGCCAGGCGTTGCGGCTGTTCGACGATCTCCGGCTGGAACACGGTCGCCTAGATCAGCCCATTCCCATTGGGACACAAGGCGGTACGCTGCACGTCGAGCTCAACCACACCGACCCGACGGTGCTGCCCAGCGGCTTCCGCAATGACAGCAACGATTCCCGGATCCTCAGCTGCGCCGCGAACCTGGCCGCCGAGGGCAAGCGAGTCACGTTGGTCAGCAAGGACATTCCGCTTCGGGTCAAGGCCGCCGCGGTGGGCCTGGCCGCCGACGAGTATCACGCCCAAGACGTGGTGGCCTCCGGCTGGTCGGGCATGCGCGAGATCGAGACGGCCACCGAGGACATCGACGCGCTGTTCACCGACGGCGAGATCGATCTGGCCGAAGCGCGAGACTTGCCCTGCCACACCGGCGTTCGGCTGCTCGGCGGCAGCTCGCATGCACTGGGCCGGGTCAACGCCGACAAACGCGTCCAGCTGGTTCGCGGCGACCGGGAGGTGTTCGGGCTGCGCGGGCGCTCGGCGGAACAGCGCGTGGCGCTCGACCTGCTGCTCGACGAGTCGGTGGGCATCGTGTCGCTGGGAGGCAAGGCCGGCACCGGCAAGTCGGCGCTCGCGCTGTGCGCCGGTCTGGAGGCGGTGCTCGAGCGCCGGACCCAGCGCAAGGTGGTGGTGTTCCGGCCGCTGTATGCCGTCGGGGGTCAGGAGCTGGGCTATCTGCCGGGCAGCGAGAGCGAGAAGATGGGCCCGTGGGCGCAGGCCGTCTTCGACACCCTCGAGGGGCTGGCCAGCCCGGCCGTGCTCGAGGAGGTGCTGTCGCGCGGCATGCTCGAGGTGCTGCCGCTGACCCACATCCGCGGCCGCTCGCTGCACGACTCCTTCGTCATCGTCGACGAGGCCCAATCGCTGGAGCGCAACGTCCTGCTGACGGTGCTGTCGCGGCTGGGCACCGGATCGCGGGTGGTGCTCACCCACGACATCGCCCAGCGCGACAACCTGCGGGTGGGCCGCCATGACGGGGTCGCCGCGGTGATCGAGAAGCTCAAGGGCCATCCGCTGTTCGCCCACATCACGTTGTTGCGCAGTGAGCGATCGCCGATCGCCGCCCTGGTCACCGAGATGCTCGAGGAGATCGCGGGCCCGCAGTGAGCGCCTGACCAGCGCGCTCGATCCGGGGCAGGCCCGCCTTCGATAAACTTCCACGGTGGCGAAACGACCCGACACCCTCACCTGGCGCTACTGGCGCACGGTGGTCGGCGTGGCGGCCGCGGTCGCGGTGCTGGTGATCGGGGGGCTCACGGGTCACGTGACCCGCGCCGACGACCTCAGCTGCTCGGTCGTCAAATGCGTCGCCCTGACCTTCGACGACGGGCCGGGGCCGTTCGACGAGCGGCTGCTGCAGATCCTCAAGGAGAACGACGCCAAGGCGACGTTCTTTCTGATCGGCAACAAGGTGGCCGCCAACCCGGCCGGCGCCAAGCGCATCGCCGACGCCGGGATGGAGATCGGCAGCCACACTTGGGAACACCCCAACATGACCACGATCCCGCGCGAGGACATCGCCGCCCAGTTCACCAAGGCCAACGACGCGATCACCGCCGCGACCGGGCGCACCCCAAACCTGTATCGCCCCGCGGGCGGGCTGTCCGACCCCGTGGTGCGTCAGACGGCCGGCCAATACGGGCTGGCCGAAATCCTTTGGGATGTCATCCCTTTCGACTGGGCGAACGACTCGAACACGGCCGCGACCCGCTACATGCTGATGACCTACATCAAGCCGGGCTCGGTGGTGTTGCTGCACAGCACCTATTCCAGCACCGTCGATCTGGTGTATCAGTTCATCCCGGTGCTCAGGGCCAACGGGTACCGAATGGTGACGGTCAGCGACCTGCTGGGACCGCGAGCGCCCGGCAGCAGTTACGGCAGCCGCGAAAACGGTCCACCGGTCAACGGTCTGCACGACATCCCGCCCGCCGACATCCCCACGCTGCCCAACACGCCCTCGCCCAAACCGATGCCCAACTTCCCGATCACCGACATCCCTGGGCAGAACTCCGGCGGGCCGAACAACGGTGCCTAGCACACATTTCGGGTCGCCCGCGACTACGTTTGTAGGGTGATCACCGTGGGCTGGCTTCGGGATCGGCTTCCGCGACGATGGCGCGGTACGGCGCAGCGGCCAGCCGCCGGAGGGCGAAAGTCCTTTAGGCGATGGCTGTTTCAGTACGGGTTCGATCTCAGCCTGTCCTACGCGTTGGCCGTCGTCGAAGCGGCCGCCATCCTGATTCCGTTGCGGGGCCACACTTCCGTGGGCGCCAACGCGGACTTCGCGCGGCAGAACACTGCGCCGGTGATCCTGCTCATCGTGCTGGGCATCGTCAGTGTCGCGGTGGCCGGCGCCGTGAGCCTGGCTCCCACCGTGCGCTGGTTTGTCGCGGGCGCCGAACCCACTCCGCAACAACGCGAAGCCGTGATGAAGCTGGCCGGCCGTCAGTCGGCGATCCTGGTGACGTCCTGGGCGTTGACCGGCGGCATCTTCATCCTGCTGAATCTCGGTGGCGGGCCGCGGCTTCTGCTGCCCATCGGCCTCGGCGTGCTGCTCGGCGGGTCGGCGGCCGCCGGCACCGGGATGCTGCTCGCGCAGCGCACCCTGCGGCCCATCATGCGCGCCGCCACGCTTGGCGCCGAGCCGCGGCTGGCGGTGCCGAGCGTGTACGCCCGGCTGGTTCTGCTGTGGTTCCTGTGCAGCGCGTTCCCCATTGCCGTGATCGCGACGCTGGTCGTCTTGCGGTCGTACGGATGGCTGATCGAGAAGTCCGCGTCGTTGGACGTGCCGATTCTGGTGGTGTCATTGGCGGCGCTGGTGCTGGGGCTGCCGACGATGATCTTGACCTCGCGGTCCATCTCGGATCCGGTCGGCGAGGTCGTCGACGCGATGGCCGAGGTCGAGCACGGCCGCATGGAAACCTACGTCGGCGCCTACGAACGTTCCCAAATCGGCCGTCTGCAAACCGGATTCAACCGGATGGTGGCCGGTCTCGCCGAGCGGGACCGGCTGCGTGACCTGTTCGGACGCCATGTCGGGGCCGACGTCGCGCAGCGCGCCCTCAACGAGGGGGCTTCCCTGTCGGGCGACGTGGTCGAAGCGGCGGTGCTCTTCATCGACCTGGTCGGTTCCACCCAGTTCGCCGAAAGCCGCCCCCCACAGGAGGTCGCCGAGGTGCTCAACGACTTCTTCCGGATCGTGGTGCACGCCGTCGACGAACACCACGGCCTGGTCAACAAGTTCGCCGGCGACGCCGTGCTGGCCGTCTTCGGCGTGCCGTTGCCGACGAACGAACCGGCATCGTCGGCGTTGGCGACCGCGCGTGCGCTGGGGTCTCAACTGCGGCGGCTGCCGGTCGATTTCGGCATCGGCGTCTCCGCGGGGCGGGTGTTCGCCGGCAACATCGGCGCCGAGAACCGGTACGAGTACACCGTGATCGGCGACGCCGTCAACGAGGCCGCGCGATTGGCGGACCTCGCCAAAACCTCCGACCGGCGCATCCTGTGTTCGGCGGGTGCCGTCGATGCCGCGGGGGAGGCCGAGCGCGCGCAGTGGGCCGAGTGCTATTCGACGGTCCTGCGCGGGCGGTCCGAGGCCACCCACGTCTCGGCGCCGACGGGCTCCGCCGGCTAGCCGACCCGCGTCAGGACTTCGAGACCTTTAGCGCGGCAATGATCTTCCCGATGAGGCCCGCCGAAGCCGTGTCACCGATGGGGGTGCTGCCGATGAAGACGGTCACCGGCTTGGTGTCGACGGCGATGATGGTGACGGAGTCGCCCTTCACGTTACGGCTGGGGTCGGCGATCGTAACGTCGGCGTCGACGCGGACCGCCTTGGTGCCGTCCACGGTGATCGACGACGACTTCGTCGGCCCGAGCGTGGGCTGGGCGTTGGCGTAGCCGGGACCGGCGACGATGCATTGCATCAACTTCGTGGCCTGAGCCGTAAGGTCCATGCTGGCAACGAAATTGGTGACGCCGACCTCGGCCGTCATCATCCACTGATTGGCCCCGGGCACGTCCTGGGCGACACCCAGCCCGCCGATCAGGTTCGGGCCCTGGTCGTCGGAGAACACCGTCCACCCGCCCGGCGCCGCGCTGGCCGGGAAGGACAGCTTGCCGGCGGCGATCGAGTCGGTGCGGGGCATCTCGCCGCCCGACACGTTCGGGGTGCAATCCGTCGCGTTCTGCGCGGAGTTCTTGGGCGGGGAGGCCGACGTGCTCGTGGTCGAGGGCGCGGCGGCCGGCTTGTTGTCGTGACCGCCCCGCATCACCAACAGCGTCGCCACCAGCGCGATCACCGCGAGTACGACCAGACCGGCGACGATCAACCACGGCAGCTTGGAGCCGGACCCACCCGGCGGTGGCTCCGGGGGGTACGGGCCGCCCGGGCCTCCCGGCGGAAACTGCTGTCCGGGTTGGGGATACGGCTGGTTCGGGTAGGCGGGGCCGCCCGGCGGCGCATACGGGTACGGGCCGCCCGGCGGGTAGGCGTAGGGACCGCCCTGCGGATAGGGCCCGGGGCCGCCCTGCGGGTAAGGGCCGGGACCACCCTGCGGGTAGGGCCCGGGACCGCCCGCCGGCGGCTGCGCGCCCCAATTCGGGTCCTGCCCATATGGATTGCTTCCGTAGGGCCCCTGGCCGTAGGGACCACCGGGAGGAGCCGTCATGGAAAACCACCCTTACTCTCGTCGACCACCGCCGTCATCGGATGACGGGGTGGCTCAGTCTTCGGGCTTGACCTTGGCCATCGCCAGCACGTCGAGCCGCCGGTCGAGTTCTTCTTCGGACAGCTTCTCGCCGATCAGGCCCCGATCGATCACCGTCTGGCGAATCGTCTTGCGCTCCTTGAGCGCCTGCTTGGCCACCGCGGCGGCCTCCTCGTATCCGATCGCCGAGTTCAGCGGCGTCACGATCGACGGCGACGACTCGGCCAGCTCGCGCAGGTGCTCCACGTTGGCCGCCAGGCCGACGATGCAACGCTCGGCGAACAGCTTCGACACGTTGGTCAGCAGCTTGAAGGACTCCAGGATGTTGCGGGCCATCATCGGGATATAGACGTTGAGCTCGAAGGCACCGGACAAGCCGCCGACGGCCACCGCGGCGTCGTTCCCGATCACCTGCGCGGCAACCTGGGTAACCGCTTCCGGCAGAACGGGATTGACCTTGCCCGGCATGATCGAACTGCCCGGCTGCAGGTCGGGCAGCGCAATCTCGGCCAGGCCGGTCAGCGGGCCCGACCCCATCCAGCGGACGTCGTTGGCGATTTTGGTCAGTGACACCGCGATGGTGCGCAGCGCGCCGGACGCCTCGACCAGCCCGTCACGCGCCGCCTGGGCCTCGAACGAGTTGGCGGCCGTGCGCAATTCGCTCAGGCCGGTGGAGGCGACCAGCGTCTCGACCACCTTGGCGCCGAAGCCGTCGGGGGCGTTCAGGCCGGTACCGACCGCGGTGCCGCCGATGGCCAGCTCACCGAGCCGGGGCAGCGTCGCGCGCACCCGCTCGATGCCCGCCTCGATCTGGCGGGCGTAGCCGCTGAATTCCTGGCCGAGCGTCACCGGGACGGCGTCCATCAGGTGGGTGCGGCCGGACTTGACCACGGTGTGCCACTCGCGGGCCTTGCCGGCCAGCGCGTCATGCAGCACCTCGAGCGCCGGAATCAGATGGCGCACAGCGGCTTCGGTGGCCGCGATGTGGGTGGCGGTGGGGAATGTGTCGTTCGACGACTGCGACATGTTGACGTCGTCGTTGGGGTGCACCGTCACACCGTTGGCGGCGGCGATGCTGGCGATCACCTCGTTGGTGTTCATGTTGGAGCTGGTGCCCGAACCGGTCTGGAACACGTCGATGGGGAACTGGTCGTCGTGCTGCCCGTCGGCGATTTCGCCGGCCGCGGCGATGATCGCGTCGGCCTTCTCCGGCGCCAGCAGCCCCAGGTCCTTGTTGACCTGCGCGCACGCGCCCTTCAGCAAGCCCAGCGCGCGGATCTGGGTGCGCTCCAGGCCGCGGCCCGAGATCGGAAAGTTCTCGACGGCGCGCTGAGTTTGCGCACGCCACAACGCTTTTGCGGGTACGCGGACCTCGCCCATGGTGTCGTGCTCGATGCGGTACTCGGTGTCATCAGAGTCGTTCAAGGCCATAGATGGGTCTTCCTCGTTGTTCGATCGGCGGTCAGGGCAGGGGATAGGCGGCGGAGCTATCGCCGGTGAAGTCGATGGCGGAGTACTCGTTGAGCTTCGAAAGCCGGTGGTAGGCCTCGATCATCCGGACGGTGCCCGACTTCGACCGCATGACGATCGACTGGGTGGTGCACCCGCCGGGGTAGTACTGGACGCCCTTGAGCAGGTCACCGCTGGTGACCCCGGTGGCGCAGAAGAACACGTTCTCACCGGACACCAGGTCCTCGGTCGTCAGCACCTGGTCGAGGTCGTAGCCGGCGTCGATGGCCTTCTGGCGTTCCTCGTCGTCGGTGGGAGCCAGCTGCGCCTGGATCGCGCCGCCCATGCACCGGATGGCGGCGGCGGCGATGATGCCTTCCGGCGTGCCGCCGATCCCGGCCAGCATGTCGGTGCCCGAATGGGGCCGGCAGGCCGAGATCGCGCCGGCCACGTCACCGTCGGTGATCAGCCGGATGCGGGCTCCGGTCGCCCGGACCTCGTGGATCAGCTGGGCGTGCCGCGGCCGGTCCAGGATGCACACGGTCATGTCGCGCACCGACAACGCCTTGACCTTGGCGACGGCCTTGATGTTCTCGGCGATCGGCGCGGTGATGTCGAGCACGTGCGCGGCCTCGGGCCCGACGGCGATCTTGTTCATGTAGAACACCGCCGACGGGTCGAACATCGCGCCGCGGTCGGCCACCGCCAACACGGAGATGGCGTTGGGCATGCCCTTACTCATCAGGGTGGTGCCGTCGATCGGGTCGACGGCGAAGTCGCACTCCGCGCCGTCGCCATTGCCGACCTCCTCGCCGTTGTAGAGCATCGGCGCGTGGTCCTTTTCGCCCTCGCCGATGACGACGACGCCGCGCATCGACACGGTGTTGACCAGCTCACGCATCGCGTCGACGGCCGCCCCGTCACCGCCCTCTTTGTCGCCGCGGCCGACCCAGCGACCTGCGGCCATGGCCCCGGCCTCGGTGACGCGTACCAGTTCCAGAGCCAGGTTGCGGTCTGGGGCCTCACCGCGCGGTCTGCCCGGCGCGGGGGCCCCGCCGGCGGCGGCGGTCGAGTGGTCGCCCTCAACTGTCATGGTTGCCGATTGTCCCAGAAGCGGATCGGTCCGCTGGAACTGGGATACTTGGGGGATGACGGAGGAGCCGCCGCTGAATTCCCAGCGTGATGGGAGCGCCTCCGGCGCGCCGTCTCCGCCAGCGGGCCCCGCGCCCAGGCCGGCCAAACCCCGGCTGTTGCAGGACGGCCGGGACATGTTCTGGTCCCTGATACCGCTGGTCATCGGGTGCATCGTGCTGGCCGGCATGCTCGGTATGTGCTCGGTCCAGTTCGGCCACCACCAGGGCCCCGTCCCGTCGTACGACGCCGGTGCGGCCCTGCGCGCGGACGCCTCCGCGCTCGGCTTTCCCATCCGCCAGCCGCAGCTGCCCACCGGCTGGCAGGCCAACTCCGGCCACCGCGGCGGCATCCCGGGCGGCCGGACCGACCCCGCGAGCGGTCAACGGCTGAACGCGCCTGTTTCGGAGGTCGGGTACATCACCCCGACCGGGCTATACCTGAGCCTGACCCAGAGCAATGCCGACGAGGACAAGCTGGTCAATTCGATTCACCAGTCGGCCTACCCGACGGGGACCGTGGACGTCGGCGGCACCGGTTGGGTGGTCTACCAGGGCGCCGGTCAGAACGGCGCAGACGCCGAGCCGATATGGACGGCCCGGCTCAGCGGCCCGGGCGGCGCCACCCAAATTGCGATAACCGGCGCCGGAAACACCGATCAGTTCCGTACGCTGGCGTCGGCGACGCAATCGCAACCGCCTTTGCCAAGCCGCTAATCCACCAGCGCAAGCAGAGGGACGCATCAACGTGACTGCACCGGAGGCTGATCTGTCCGGGTGGTCGGCGGCACCGTTTAGCGCCGGCGGATACACCCATGACGTCTATCGCAAGGGCAGCGGCCCCGGGGTGGTGTTGATTCCGGAAATCCCCGGGATCCATCCCGGCGTGCTCGCCCTGGGTAATCACCTGGTGGACAACGGGTTCACCGTCGCGATGCCGTCGTTGTTCGGCCAGCCGGGCAAGGCCGAGACGGCAGGGTACCTCCTTGGCGTCATCGGACGTGCTTGTGTGGCAAGAGAATTCGCGGCGCTCGCGCTGAACAAGCAGCGGCCGGTGGCGTCGTTCCTGCGTGCGTTGGCCCGTGACCTCAACGCATCGACGCCAGGCAAGGGCGTCGGGGTGATCGGCCAGTGCTTCACCGGTGGCTTCGCGCTGGCCGCCGCGGTCGACGACAGCGTGCTGGCGCCGGTGCTGTCACAGCCGTCGGTCCCGGTCCCGCTCGGAGCGGCGCGGCGCCGCGACCCGGGCTTGAGCGAATCCGAGCTGGCCACCGTGGCCGACCGGTGCGCCAACGACGGCCTGTGCGCCATGGGATTGCGGTTCAGCGAGGACAAGATGGCGCCCGCCGAGCGGTTCGCGACGCTCAAGAAGCGCCTCGGCGATGCCTTCGAGGTGATCGACATCGATTCGGGCCCCACGAATCAGCACGGCTTCGGCAAGATGGCGCACTCGGTGCTCACCGACGAGGTCCGCGAGCTCGACGGCCACCCCGCCTACGAGGCCCGTAAGCGAGTTGTCGAGTTCCTCACGCAACGCCTTTTCTAGGTTCATTCAGGAGATTTTGCACGCGCATGGCTAACGACGACCTGGTGGTCGAAACCGGCTACGGCCCGGTCCGGGGCATCGAAGAAAACGGCGTCAAGGCGTGGAAGGGCGTTCGGTACGCGGCGGCGCCGGTGGGCGAGCTGCGTTTCCGGGCGCCGCAGCCGCCCCCGCGCAGTACCGAGGTCGTCGACGCCACCGCGTTCGGGCCGGCCTGCCCGCAACCGGTGTTTCCCAACATGCCGTTGGATCTTGGCGCGCCGCAGGGCGACGACTGCTTGCGGCTCAACGTCTGGGCGTCTTCTGACATCCACCCCGGTGACGCCAAGCCGGTGATGGTCTGGCTGCACGGCGGCGCCTACGTCCTGGGGTCGAGCAGCCAGACCCTCTATGACGGCCGCAGGCTGGTCAGCCACGGCGACGTCGTCGTGGTGACCGTCAACTATCGGCTCGGGGTGCTCGGTTTTCTCGACCTGTCGTCGTTCGATTCCGGTGGACGGCATTTCGATTCGAACGTCGGGCTGCGCGACGCGCTGGCGGCGCTGGAGTGGGTGCGCGACAACATCGCCGCCTTCGGCGGTGATCCGCGGCGGGTCACGCTGTTCGGCGAGTCCGCCGGGGCGGGGATGGTCACCACGCTGCTGGCCAGCCCGGCGGCCGAGGGTCTGTTCGCCGCCGCGATCGCGCAAAGCTCGCCGGCCACTTCGGTATACGACCGCGAACGTGCCGGCCGGGTGGCCCGGGCGTTCCTCGACCGGCTGGGAGTCGACCCCGCGGACTCCCGGCGGCTGATCGACATCCCGATGGCGGCGATCCTGGCCGCGACGCAACAGGTGTTCGACGAAGTGCCGGTGCGCAACCCGGGAACGCTGGCCTTCGTCCCGATCGTGGACGGCGATGTGCTGAGCGACTATCCGGTCAAGCTTGCCCAAGAGGGCCGCTCACATCCGGTCCCGTTGATCATCGGCACCAACAAGCACGAGGCGGCGCTGTTCCGGTTGATGCGCTCGCCGCTGATGCCGATCACGCCGAACGCGATCACATCGATGTTCAACCAGATCGCCGCCGAACAACCCGATCTGCAGTTGCCCACCGAGGAGGAGATCGGCTCGGCGTATTCGCGATTGCGGCGCAGGGCAAGGAGTTTGAACATCGCGACCGACGTCGGCTTCCGGATGCCGTCGGTGTGGCTCGCCGAGGGGCACGCCCGCGTTGCGCCGGTGTATCTCTACCGGTTCGACTACGCCACCCCGTTGTTGAAGCTGCTGATGGTCGGGGCCGCTCATGCCACCGAATTGCCTTTCGTCTGGGGCAATCTCGGCGCGCCCAAGGATCCCACGCTGAAGCTGGGCGGCACCAAGGCCGCCAAGGCGGTGTCCAAGAGGGTGCGCACCCGATGGATCAACTTCGCCGCACACGCCGCCCCCGCCGGTCCCGCCGGCGCGCCGGAATGGACACCGTATGAGGAGACCGACCGTTCCTGCTTGGTCATCGGCCGCAGCGACACCGTAGCGTACGACATCGACGCCGGCATCCGCGCGGCCTGGGGCAGCGACATGGTGAGCTTCCGCTAGGCGGATGCTTTGTCCGCCAAGGCTTGTCGCTTCATCTGGTCGAACATCTCGACGTAGTACGACAGGCATTCCGACAGTGCCTGCTCGGTGTTGAACAAGGGCTGGTAACCGAGGTCGCGCGACGCCTTTGCGATCGAAAAGAAGTTGTCCAGATACAGCCGCTCGACGGCGAGCGGCTCGAGCAGCGGCGCCGGTATCCCGAATCGGAAATGCAATCGCTGCCAACCCGTCATCGCCGCGCGCACCACGGGTCCGTTCACCCGGACCCGCGGCCACTTCTCCCCGCACGCCTCGACCACCGGCCTGGCGAACTCGAACATGTTGATCGGGTCGGCGTCGTTGATGAAGTACGCCTGGCCGGGCGCGGTGCCGCCGGGCGTCAGGTGTTCGGCGGCCAGGATGAAACCGTGAATCAGGTTGTGCACGTAGGAGTTGTCCAACCGGGCCGATTTGCGGCCGATCAGCACCTTGACGTGGCCGGCGATCACGCTTTCGAACAACTTGCGAAACATCGTTTGATCGCCCCGGCCCCAGATGCCGCTGGGCCGAATCGCACACGTCAACAGTCCGTCAACTCCGTTCTGTCCCAAGACGAATCGCTCAGCGAGCACCTTGGTCTCGGTGTAGAGGTCGTTGAACCGGTTGGTGTAGGGCAGCGTCTCGTCGCCGTTGACGATGTTCTGACCACCCATGACGACGCTGTTGGACGAGGTGTAGACGAAGCGCTGCACGCCGGCGGCCTGCCCGGCGCGGACCAGGTTCTCGGTACCCCCGACGTTGACCCCGAAGCTGCGCTGCCGGTACTCGTCGGTCACCGACGCGCCGCCCATCAGGTCGATGATGGCCGCAGTGTGGAAAACCGTGTCGATGCCGTCGACCGCTTGGGCGCACACGGCCGTGTCGGTGATGTCACCCTGCAGTACCTCCAGCTGCGGATGCGCCGGCAGCGGCGAGGGCGCACGGTCGAAGGAACGCACGAAATGCCCGCGGTCGAGCAAGGTGGACACCAGGTTGGCGCCGACGAATCCGGAGCCCCCGGTGACCAGGACACGGCCGAGTTCGGCCGTCAGCGATGGATCACCCATGGGCCAAAGCATAACTGAAACGTGTTCCAGTTCGGAAAAAGGTTTTCATCCACGCCCCCCGATGTCGCCGGATTCAAGCATCCTCAGGCTCGCCCGCCGTGAGCGCATCCTCGATCCTCTTGCGGGCACCAGCTAAGTGCTCCTCACACCGTTTAGCCAGCTGCTCGCCCCTTTCCCAGAGCTTCAGCGATTCATCTAGGTCCAGGCCGCCCTGCTCGAGCACCCGCACGACTTCGATCAGTTCGTCCCGGCAGGCTTCATACGCCAGGTGACTAATAGGTGTAATGGATTCGCTCTCCTGAGGGACGTCGGCGTTGTCCCCGCCGTCGTTTTTACGCGCCATCGGAGGGTCCTTCGCTCACTGCGGCCACGGCGCCGTCGGCCACCCGCACCCGCAGTCGGGTGCCCGCCGGCGCGTCGTCGACCGACCGGAGCACCTGGTTCGTCGGCCCGATGGCCTGCACCACGGCGTAACCGCGGGCCAGTGTGGCCGCCGGCCCCAACGTGGCCAGCCGCGCGCGCAGGTGGCCGACCCGCTCGGTCTCGGTGGCGGCCAGGCGGGTGATGTCGCGGCGCATCGCCGACCGGGCGCGGTGCACCTCCTCGGCGCGCGCCGTCAGCGCCGCCAGCGGCTCGGCCAGCACCGGGCGGCTGCGGATCTGGGCCAGGGCCCGTTGCTCGCGGGTCACCCAGTTGCGCAATGCCTGCGCGCTGCGCCGGCGCAGGTCGTCGAGCAGCCGCTGCTCGGCGGCGGTGTCGGGGACCACCTTCTTCGCGGCGTCGGTGGGGGTGGCCGCGCGCAGATCCGCGACCAGATCGCACAGCGGGTTGTCGGGTTCGTGGCCGACCGCACTGATCACCGGGGTGCGGCAGGCCGCGATGGCGCGGCACAGCGTCTCGTCGGAGAACGGCAGCAGGTCCTCGACGCTGCCGCCGCCGCGGGCGAGCACGATGACGTCGACATCGGCGTCGCGGTCGAGTTCGCCCAGCGCCTCGACGATCTGGGCGACCGCGTTGGGTCCCTGCACGGCGGTGTTACTGACCGCGAAGCGCACCCCGGGCCAGCGTGCGGCTGCCACGGTGGTGACGTCGCGTTCGGCGGCGCTGGCCCGCCCGGTGATCAGTCCAATCATGTTGGGCAGGAAGGGGATCGGACGCTTGAGCCGGGGATCGAAGAGGCCTTCGGCATCCAGCAGCCGGCGCAGCCGATCGATGCGGGCCAGCAGCTCACCCACCCCGACGGCGCGAATGTCGGACAGCCGCAACGAGAATGTGCCCCGGCCCGTGTAAAACGATGGCTTGCCGCGCACCACCACCTGCGTGCCCTCGGCCAGCTTCACCGGCGCGTTCAGCACCAGATCGCGCGGGCAGGTCACGGTCAGCGACATGTCGGCGGCCGGGTCACGCAGCACCATGAACACGGTTTTGGAATCCTGGCGCATCGAAATCTGGGCCAGCTGACCCTCGACCCAGACGGTGCCCAGCTTGTCGATCCAGCCCGCGACCCGGATGGCCACCGCGCGCACCGGAAACGGATTCTCGGCGGAGTTCGGTTCGGAGGTAACGGCCGGGGTCACTTCGCGTTCGCGCGGGTGATCCTGTTGGCGAGCAGCGTCTGGAACGGTGCACGGCCCTTGGTGGCCTGCTCGTAGGCCAGCAGCGCTTCGAGCTCGTCGACGCTCAGCGACTGCAGACGCGCCCGCAGCTGCGCCAGCGTCAGCGACGTGTAGTCCAGCTCGGTGACCACTTCCGGTTGCGGAACCGAGGCGCCGGCCGCCGGTTTCTTCGATTGCCGGGCCGGCCGGGTCAGGGCGCTGGCGTCCTCGTGCGCGTCGGCCACCGAGTACAGGGCGAACCGGCCCTCGGCCCTGCGCTCGCCCTCACCGCCGTCCTGCAACGCGCCGTACGCCCCGTCGGCCGCGTCATCGATGTCCTCGTCGAAGGTCGCCCATTCCGGCTTCTCGTCTTTGGGCGGGAAGATCGATTCGAGGGTGCTGTCGCCCTTGATAGCCAGCTCGGCAAGGTTCTGCTGGAAGCGCATCACGATGTGCGCTGCCTGGCTGGCCAGTGTCATCGGGTACATCAGGATGGTTTTCGGCAGCCTGATGGTCTCTTCGACCGCGACTGTTGCCGCGCCGACCAGCAGCCGAACTCCATACGGTGCAGTGCCCATGGGTCCAAGATTGCCCTAAGCGGCGGCTAACTCCAAGCCCAGCGGCGCGAGCTGGCAAGCCCGTGTCCGCGGTAAGTACCCTGGACGTCATGCCGCCGACTATCGACATGGGGATTCCCGGCCTTGTGGGAGGACCAGCGCGTTCGGTAGCCGGCGACCCAGTCCGCAAGCGTGTGCTCCTGGCCGAACCGCGTGGTTACTGCGCGGGCGTCGACCGGGCCGTGGAGACCGTGGAACGCGCACTGGAAAAGCACGGGCCGCCGGTCTACGTGCGTCATGAGATCGTGCACAACCGCCACGTGGTCACCACCCTGGAAAAGGCCGGCGCGGTGTTCGTCGAGGAGACCGACGAGGTTCCCGAGGGGGCCATCGTGGTGTTTTCCGCGCACGGCGTCGCGCCCACGGTGCACGCCGCGGCCGCCGACCGGAACCTGCACACCATCGACGCCACCTGCCCGCTGGTGACCAAGGTGCACAACGAGGCCAGGCGTTTCGCGCGCAACGACTACGACATCCTGCTGATCGGCCACGAGGGCCACGAGGAGGTCATCGGGACCGCGGGGGAGGCGCCCGACCACGTGCAGCTGGTCGACGGGGTCGCCGCCGTCGACAACGTGACCGTGCGTGACGAGAACAAGGTGGTGTGGCTCTCACAGACCACGCTGTCGGTCGACGAGACCATGGAAATCGTCGAGCGGCTGCGGCAACGATTCCCCAAGCTGCAGGATCCGCCCAGCGACGACATCTGCTACGCGACCCAGAACCGCCAGGTGGCGGTCAAGGCGATGGCACCCGAGTGTGAGCTGGTGATCGTCGTCGGGTCCCGCAACTCGTCGAACTCGGTGCGGCTGGTCGAGGTCGCCTTGGGTGGCGGGGCCGCGGCCGCGCACCTGGTGGACTGGGCCGACGACATCGACCCGTCCTGGCTCGACGGCGTCACCACGGTGGGCGTCACCTCCGGGGCGTCGGTTCCCGAGGTCCTGGTCGAGGGCGTGCTGGCGCGGCTGGCCGAGTGCGGCTTTGAGGTGGTGCAGCCGGTCACGACCGCGCAGGAGACCCTGGTGTTCGCGTTGCCGCGGGAGATCCGGTCAGTTCGCTGAGCTTGCGACGTGCGTTAGACGTCGTATTCCCAGGATTCCGCCGGCGACCGGCCGGGCGTCCGCGTGCGGCTGCGCCGCTCGGTGTGCGGCTCGCGGGGCGGTTCCTGCGAACCGGCGCCCCGGTAGCGGACCTGGGAGATGGGGTGATGGGTTCCGTTCGAGCCGGTTGACGGGGGACGCCGGCGCCTCGGTTCATACGGCGGCGCGTACGGTTCGCGGCTTTCGTACCGGCCCCCGGAAGTCGGGCCGCTCGGCGGCTCATACCTGTCCCCGTAGGACTCAAAGCCGTCGAAACGGCTGCTCCGCGGGGTGGGCCGGTCGTAGGGGCTGCGGCGGGGGCGCGGTTCGCGACGCGGTTCCCGGGCCGATTGGCCACGCGGATCGGCGTCGGCGTCCGGCCTGGGTCGGCGGGACCGTCGGGGCGGCTCGGCGGCGTCATAATCGCGGGCCGACGCGGCGGTGCGGCGGGTGCTGCGCCGGGGACGTTCGGGCCGCTCGGCTGGTTCGGACCCGTCGCCCAACGGCTCGCGGGAATGCCGGGAACGGCTACGGGCCGAGCGGGTCGTGGAGCGGGTGCTGCGCGTCGTGCGGCGCGTCCTCGACGACGAGCTCGACCTGCGGGCGCGGCGGGCATCGGTGGTTTCGTCGGTGTCGTCGTCGGTATCCGACTGCAGCACCGACTGCGCCTTGGCGACGATGCCATTGAAGAACGACTTGACGGCCACACCGGCGGTGTCCGGAGCGTCTTCAGAGGCGCCCGCCGATGTCCTTGTCTTGTAGGCGTTTCCGAAATACCAGCGGGCCAATCCGATCGCCAGCACGCCGCCGGCGGTGCCCAGCATCAGCGGGAAGCGCTCGATCAGCGGATAGCCACAGTTGATCAGCAGGTCTTTGAGGCGGCCGACCTTGGCATCGTGGAACAGCCAGTAGGCGCCCGGCACCGCGCCGAACAGGATCAGGGGCGGCTGGATGATCGTGGTGAAGATGCCGTCCTGGCGCACCGCCAGCACCGCCGCCACGCAGCCGGCTATATAGAAGCCCGCGAAGACGTGGGTCAGCTCCTTGTGACCAGCGTCGATTCCGTAACCGATGGCGGTCGCGGTGACGGCGATAAGCAGGGCTGCGTACCAGGGGACACCTGGGATGTTTGGAAGGATCGAACGGTGACCATCCGCCACCGTCGAACTCGCCCGCTGTGCTGACACATGTAGACCGTACCGGGAATGGGCCGAAAGGCCCGTAAATACCTCGTTGCGATCCTGCGCGCGCCATGCCGGCGTGCAGTATCGGCGGTGATCAACGGTCCCCGGCGCCCGTGGTCGCCAGGACCCCTAGACTTGGTTCCCCGTGAGCCTGAGCCTGGGAATAGTGGGGTTGCCCAACGTCGGCAAGTCGACCTTGTTCAACGCGCTGACCCGGAACAACGTGGTGGCGGCCAACTATCCGTTCGCGACGATCGAGCCCAACGAGGGCGTCGTCCCGCTGCCCGATCCCCGGCTGGACAAGCTGGCCGAGATGTTCGGCTCGGAGAAGATCGTTCCGGCGCCGGTCACGTTCGTCGACATCGCCGGAATCGTGAAGGGCGCCTCCGAGGGCGCCGGCCTGGGCAACAAGTTCCTGGCCAACATCCGCGAGTGTGACGCGATCTGCCAGGTGGTGCGGGTGTTCGCCGATGACGACGTGGTGCACGTGGACGGCAAGGTCGACCCGCGCGCCGACATCGAGGTGATCGAGACCGAGCTGATCCTCGCCGACATGCAAACCCTGGAGAAGGCCGTGCCGCGGCTGGAGAAGGAAGCCCGCAACAACAAGGAGCGCAAGCCGGTGCACGAGGCCGCCGTCGCCGCGGAGGCGGTGCTGGACTCGGGCAAGACGCTGTTTGCGGCCGGCGTGGACGCCGCACCGCTGCGCGAGCTGAACCTGATGACCACCAAGCCGTTTCTGTACGTGTTCAACGCCGACGAGTCAGTGCTGACCGACGATGCCCGCAAGGCCGAGCTGTCCGCGATGGTCGCCCCCGCGGACGCGGTGTTCCTCGACGCGAAGATCGAGGCCGAACTCCAAGAGCTCGACGACGAGTCGGCCGCCGAGCTGCTGGAGTCGATCGGGCAAACCGAGCGGGGACTGGATGCCTTGGCGCGGGCCGGTTTTCACACCCTCAAGCTGCAGACCTACCTGACGGCGGGCCCAAAAGAGGCGCGCGCGTGGGTGATTCATCAGGGCGACACCGCACCGAAGGCCGCCGGGGTGATCCACACCGATTTCGAAAAGGGCTTCATCAAAGCCGAGATCGTCTCCTACGACGACCTCATCGCCGCTGGCTCGATGGCGGCGGCCAAAGCGGCGGGCAAGGTCCGCATGGAGGGCAAGGACTACGTGATGGCCGACGGCGACGTGGTCGAGTTCCGGTTCCAAGCAACGTCTGGGGTGAAGAAGTGAGAGGACCGGGACGGTGTCAATCCACGTAAACGTCGACAACTTTGTTCGGGCAGAAACCCACCGGATGTTTCGCGATATTCAGGCTGACGCCGGAAGCGTTGGTACATTTCGGCACAACCGCACACCTGCGCGCATCGACGAGCAGACAGTGATCAGGCTGAATCGGGATACCCTTTACAGCTTCGCGATCGTTGATCTTGCCGAACCGGCCCGACTCACCCTGCCCGACGCCGACGGTCGTTACTTATCGGCGATGGTCGTCAGCGAAGACCACTTCGTGAATGATGTCATCCACGAACCGGGCGAGCATCTTCTAACCAGCGACAAGTATGGGTCGCGCTATGTGCTCGTCGGTGTGCGGATCCTGGTCGATCCCAACGACTTTGCGGACGTGGCCGCCGTCGGTGCCTTGCAGGATCGTCTTGTGCTGCAGACGGGTGCGTCACAACCGTTCGCGATGCCCGAATACAACCCGGAAAGCCTCGATGCGACCCGCGACGCCCTGCTTGCCCTGGCTCGCGGGCTCGACAACTTCGACCGCATGTTCGGTGCCCGGACGGCGGTGGATCCGGTTCGTCACCTCATCGGATCAGCCGCCGGATGGGGAGGGTTGCCCACGTCTGAAGCGGCTTACATCGGCGTAGCTCCTAACGTCGCGCCCGGCGACTATGACTTGGTGTTCGACGACGTGCCCGTCGACGCCTTCTGGTCGGTGTCGGTCTACAACAAGCGTGGGTTCTTCGAACTGAACGAGGCGAACCTCTATACGGTCAACAGCGTTACCGGCGTGCCCAACGCCGACGGGTCGGTGACTGTTCGTTTCGTTGCGTCGGCTGGCGACGATCCGCCCCCTAACGCGATTGTGACGCCGGAAGGTTGGAACTATCTCATCCGCCTCTACCGGCCTCGCGCTGAGATCCTCGATGGCAGTTGGACGCCGCCGGCGCTTACCGCGCGCGGTGAGTCCTGATGCACGGCGGTGTGGTCGAGTTCCGGTTCAACGTGTAACGCTAAGCAGTAGCGCGGAGCAGGCAGGTGCGAATTGGTCAGACTCTCGAAATTCCGTTCTGACGACGCGCGTGCCGCCTATCTCCGGCTGTACGACGCGGCGCTGTCGGCCAGCTCTGTCCCAATCACCGAATCTGACGTTGAGACATCCTTTGGCAGCACCCATGTGCTTCATGCAGGAGACCGGTCGAAGCCGTCGCTTGTGGCGCTCCATGGGTCGTCGATCAGCTCCACGTCCTGGGTGCCGCTCCTTCGAACTCTCACCGCTAACCACAGCGTCACCATGATCGATGCTATCGACGAAGCCGGCAAGAGCGTCGCTGCGAAGCCGACCAAGACCATCGCTGACATCGTGACTTGGCTTGATGAAACGATGCGCGCTCTAGACATTCAGCGCTCGGCGTTTGTGGCCGCTTCGCGTGGCACGTGGATATCCACCCACTACGCGACTGTCTTCCCCGACAAGGTGGAGCGCTTGGCGCTGTTGTGTCCAGTTGGCATCGCGGGCGGAATGAGCCCGCTTCATGGTCCCGGGGACTCGCGCCGCTGCTTCTGCCGCTCAGGGAGGAACACGTCTGGCGCGTGCTCGACACAATGGTGATGCCTCAGAACCGCAAACTGTTGCGCCAACAGCCGTGGATGCCGTCCATGAGTCAATTTGTCTATGGTGCAATGCATTTCAAGATGTCTTTCAGGAACGCTCAGCCTCGACCTTGGCCATTTCGCAGTGATTGCGAACTAGATCGACTCACGGCGGTTCCTGTGCTGGCTGTCATCGGCAGAGACGAGTCGGCGCTGAACGGTCCGAAGGCCGCACGCATGTTGCGTGAGACGCTACCGGATGCACGGATCGAGGTCGTCGACGATGCGAACCACATCGTGATGGCGGATCAAGCCGCAACCGTAGAGAAGCTGCTCGTCGAGCTCCTCGGTGACGTGAACTGAGGGCCGCCTTCTCGTGACTCTCGACCTGACTCTCGACCGCGACATGGTGAAGTTTCCGGTCACAATGGCGGTTCTGTTGCTGGGTGCGTGGGTGCTGGGCGCGTCGGCCGCGGCCCGCCATCGCCGGTCCGGTGATCGCGCTGACCGGGCGGATCTTGAGGCTCGATCCGGTTATCGCACTCCCGATCGCGGTCGGCGTCGCGGATCCCGCGGCTGCCCTGTGCCTGAAGGCCGTCGGCGCGCTACGCGGCAAGGCGGTCGATTTCACGGCTGACTAGGTCGGCCACCTGGTGGAGTTCCGCTTGAACGTCTTTCCAACTACCGAAGCGGTCGGCCTTGAGGCAGGACGTCAGATCGCTGAGGTGCCGCCGTCGACGGCCAGCTCCACACCATTCACGTAGCTCGAGTCGTCGGAGGCCAGGAACAGCGCCACCGTCGCAATCTCTTCGGGACGTCCCATCTTTCCTCGCGGAATCAGGGATTCGAACTGCCGCTTCGTCTCGGCGTCGAACATCTTCTCCTGAATCGGTGTGGCGATCTGGCCCGGGCTCAGGACGTTCACTCGGATCTGCCGTTCCTTCAGTTCGTTGAGCCAGGTGCGGGCGAACGAACGCAAGGCAGCCTTGCTCGCCGAGTACACGCTGTAATCGGGCCAGCCCTTGGCCGAGGCGATCGACCCTGTCATGAAGATGGAGCCGCCATCGTTGAACAGCGGCAACGCCTTTTGCACCGTGAACAGGGTGGCACGGGTGTTCAGACCGAAGACGGTGTCAAAGTCCTCCTCGGTGATCTCACCGAGCTTGCGTGCTTCCCCTCCCGTTCCGGCGCTGGCGAAGAGCACGTCGATGCTGCCCTTCTCCCGCTTCACCGCGTCGAACAATCGGTCCAAGTCATCGAGGTTGGCCGCGTCGCCCTGCACGGCAGTGACGCTGTGTCCGATCAACGCGACGGCCTCGTCCAGAGCCTGCCGCCGCCGGCCCGTGACAAAGACGTGCGCACCCTCGTCGACGAACAGCTTCGCGCTGGCGAGCGCCAGACCGCTCGATGCGCCCGTGATCACCGCGACCTTGCCGTCAAGTTTTCCCACATGCCCTCCTCGCCGGACTTTAGGTATACCGTTCTGTGTGCTTAATTTAGCGCAACGTCCAACCGCACGCCAATTAAGTACACTTTCCGTTACCCTGGACGACGTGACCGAGCTGGAAAAAGGTCCGCGGGGCCGGCGACGGGGCCGAGGAGCGCGCGAACGCATCCTCGGCGCGGCGCAACAGCTGTTTCGTGAGCAGGGCATCAACAACACCGGAATGGATCTGCTCTGCACGGCGGCACAGGTCTCCAAGCGCACCGCTTACCAGCACTTCGGCAGCAAGGATGGGTTGATCGCCGAGTATCTGCGGCGTCACGATGTCGACACAATGCCCGAGGTCCTCGAACGCGCCGAGCTGACGCCCCGCGAGCGCCTGCTCGCGGTGTTCGAGAAGCCGCCTGCGTTCACCCATGACCTGATGCCCCTCTGCCCGTTCATCGCCGCCGCCGTAGAGATCTCCGATCCGGAGCATCCCGCGCGCGTACGGGCCCGCGAGTACAAGACCTCTGTGGCCACCCGCCTGAGCGAAACCGCCCGGGAGGCCGGTGCCGCCGATCCGGACCTGCTCGGTGAGCAGCTCGCGCTGTTGCTCGACGGCGCCTCGGTTCGGACCAGAGCCTTGGGCACGGATGCCTTGCCGACCGCTGTCGGCATCGCGGCCGCACTGATCGAGCAGGCCATTCCCTCGCCTGCGCAGTGAGTTTCGCGACGGGAAGCGAACCGGTCTAGGTAGTCAACCCGGTGAAGACGGCGTCTAGTAGCGCGTCGATGTAGGCCTCCGACAGGTCGCTGTGCTCGTAGGGAACAAGCAGGCGGTGATAAACGGGCCCATAAAGCAGATCGAGGACGACGTCGGGATCGAGCCCCTCTCGAAGCTCCGAGGAGTCGATCCCGCGCCGGACGACGGATCGGGCGCGTGCTCGCCGGGGCTCGACCCAGCGTGTGGTCATCGCGTTGCGCAATTCGTCATCGATCTGGGCCCGTCCGATCAAGATGCGCAATATATGGCCGTGCGGAGTCCGGTACAGGCGGACCAGGGATCTCAGTGATGCCGCCAAGCTTTCGCGGGCGGTGCCACGTTCGACGATCGGAGCGGCCCGATCCACTTCGGCGAGGAACGCATCCATCACCACCGTGGAGATGTTCGGCCACCTCCGGTAGATCGTCGTTTTGGCGACCCCCGTTCTTTGAGCCAGCCGTTCCACGGTGAGCGCATCGAATCCCATTTCGGTGCCGAGCTCCAACGCGGCCCGCAGAATCATCGCCGTCGTCTTCTCGCTCCTCGTCGGCCCTCCGCTTCGCTGCCCATCCGATTCCGTTGCCGACATCACGGGCTCCTCTTCATCCAAGGCGTCTTCATTTAGGGCGTCTTCATCCAAGGCGTTTCATTTAGGGCGTCTTCATCCAGGGCATCGCTGGGTACGACCATATCTCCGTTTGACACCAATCGCTACGCTACGTAGCGTTGTTTGAGCTACCATTCTTATAACCACGGGAGGGTGCATGAGCGTCGACCACCTCAGCGAAGACCTGCGCGGCAAGGTAGCGATCGTGACCGGCGCGGCCAGCGGCATCGGTCGGGCCATTACCCGACAGTTGATCGAATACGGCGTCAATGTCGTCGCCGAAGACATCAACCCCGCGATCGAGCACCTGTACTCCGACATCGACACTGTGGTGCCACTCGTCGGCGACGTCGGCCAGGAAAACACGGCGAACGACGCGGTCGAGTTGGCCGGTCGCCGCTTCGGGCAACTCGACATCCTGATCAACAACGCCGGCACCATCATTAACAAGCGGGTCATCGAAACGACCCTGGAAGACTGGAATCACATCCTTGACACGAACGTCACCGGGGCGTTTCTCCACACCCGAGAGGCGATGCGGGCAATGATTCCCCGCCGGAGCGGCGCGATCGTGAACATCGGTTCGTACGCCTGCTTTCAAAGCTTCAAGACGATTTCGGCCTACGCCGCGTCCAAAGGAGCCCTCGCGCAGCTGACTCGAACGTCCGCCCTGGAGGCAATCGATGACGGCATCCGGATCAACGCCCTCGGCGTCGGTGATGTCGTCACCAACATCCTGGGCAATCCAGAAAACCTGGTCGAGCATGGGAAAGGCGCGCCCGTCCAACGCGCCGCGGATCCCGCCGAAATAGCCCATGTCGCAGCCTTTTTAGCCTCCGGCTTGGCGAGTTACGCCGTGGGCGCCGTCTGGATGATCGACGGGGGTATGAGCGTCGCTATCCCAAACTGATCGGGTGCCTCGGTGTCTCCCTTCTGAACGGGCCGCTTCTGGTGACTCGAGCGGTTATCGCAAGCATTCGCGTTATCCCGTCAGTCGCATCAGCGCGATACGCGGACAGTCTGTTCATGGATGACTAAGGTTGGAGCACGATGCGGTGGCGGGGTGTGTGTCACGTCGAGTTCGCGGTGTTGGACTACGACGACTCCATCGCGTTCTATGACGCGTTGTTCGGCTGGCTCGGCTACAGCAGCTTCTCGTCGCTCAACATGGAATACGAGTCGACGTATTACATGACGCGAAACGTCAACCCGCACAGCTACATCGGCATCCAACCCGCGCGGACCGGGGCGAAGCTGACGCACGCCGACCAGGCGGTCGGCATCAACCACATTGCGCTGTGGGCCCGCAACGGGGCAGAGGTCGACCGCTTCCACCGCGAATTCTTGGTCGCGCGCGGCATCCCGGTCACCGACGAACCCAAGGAATACCCGCAGTACTGGCCCGGCTACTACGCGGTCTTCTTCGACGACCCGATCAACGGGATTCATTGGGAGTTGGCGTGGGTGCCGAAAGCGCCTACTCCCCGCCAACTTTGGTCGTTCTACCGCGCCCTCCGCGCGTTCGCCAGGAACCGACCGGATCTGGCGAAGACGGTGCCGGGCGTCGCCTGGCAGGCCAGGAGAACCCTTCCGGGCCGGTGATTCGGCGCGTCGGGTCACGGTCTGGACGGGCGAGAAACGGGCGGCATATGCCGGACGCGCGAGGCCGCCAAACGAAGCTCGCGTCCAGAAAACGAACGTCGGACTGGTTGCAAGTCTTGGGCGTCGTCGTCCGATGACGTACGTTGAGCACAGCGACGGGCTCGAACGGGTTCGTCGGAACTCGTTGAACGCCATCCGGGCCGAGCGGTTCTCCTACGGCACTCTGGCGGCAGACGAGTAACTGTCTTGAGCTACGCGGCGCGCCAGCCATCCACATGGCCCAACGGGGAAGTAAAAACTCGAAAGGCGGGGCTGTGGCTGACCACGCCGATACCTGGCACCTGGCGACGGCTCAACGCGATCGATTGCTCAACGTCCTTGAGTTCGAGTGCATCGTTTCCGGACTACACAGAGCGACCGCCCAGGAAGTGTCTTTTGCCGCGATCGGGTCATGCCTTCGAGCAAGACTGCTGCTAGCGCAACTGGGGAACGAACCGAGGCGAACGCCTGCAGGCCGCCGCCCCGATGCGTCAGCGCCCGCGCTGGGTGGCCAGGCGGATAAGACACCACCAGGCCGGCCAGTCGAACCTCCGCCGCCCGCCAGCGGCGATACCCACCCGTTCGCCGAGGGCCTGGAAGACCGCCTTCGGGCGCGACAGCGCAATACGGTCCGGGCCCAACTGTTTGCCGCCGATGCCCACAATCGGGCGGCCCGAGTTCACGATCGCGCTATAGGCGCGGGACTAGGTGACGTCGCAGCGCATAGACAAGCAGCCGAGAGCCACCGCGCCGCTCAAGCTGACGCCATCCTGCGGCGCTGGACATATTTGACGGCAGCCACCCGAGATCGCATTAGCGAAACCGGTGCCGAAGGATCGACTGGCACCTGAACTCGTCAGGATGCCCGCCACGGTGATGGCGGTCGGAGGTGTCGGGGGCGGCGCTTAACATTCCGTGCTCAGACGCCCACCGCTCACCTGGAGGCACCGCATGAAATTCATATCGACCCGCATCATCACGGCCGACGTCAGGCGGCTCGTCGATTTCTACCAGCTGGTCACGGGGGTCTCGGCCGTCTGGGGCAACGAGCTGTTCGCCGAGATCCCGACGCCGATCGGCACGCTGGCCATCGGCAGTGACAAGACCGTCCCGCTGTTCGGCGACGGTTCCGCCGAACCCGGGGCCAACCGGAGCGCCATCCTGGAATTCATCGTCGAGGACGTGGACTCCGAATACGCGCGCCTCCGCGAGCACGTCGGCGAGGTGGTGACGGAGCCGACCACGATGCCCTGGGGCAACCGCGCACTGTTGTTTCGGGATCCGGATGGAAACCTGGTCAACCTGTTCACCCCGGTGACGCAGGAGGCGCGTGCCAAGTTCGGAGTATGACCGGCCCGCAGAGCGACCCTTCAAATTGAGCACGCTCAGTGGTTTCATTGACCTATCAATGCTTCCTACGTGGGGCGTAACGAAGGGAATCCGTCATGGCCAGTGTCCCGAGTCGCCAGGCTCGCTTGGCGCATGCGGCCAAGCATGCCGAATTATGGAATGCCGGGAAGAAGGACGCATGGGTAGCGTCTTGGCGCACGATCTGTCCGGGCGAGGTGCGCATGTTCGATCCGGTCGGTACGGCCGAAAAGCACGGCTTCGACGCCGCCACGTCTGACGCGTTCGACATGTTCCAGTCCATCCTCAAGATCAAGATGATCACCGTTCAGGTGAACGGCAACGAGATGGCCTGGGTCTGTGAGAATCGCTTCGGTACTGAGCCCAACGTTCAAATGGCTTACAGCATTGAGACTTTCGCATGGGACGATGACGGAAATCTTCTGATCAAGACCTACTATCCAATGCCTGAGACCGTCGGCTCCGAGAGTGACCCCTACGCCCATCTCCTCGACGGCCGCCAGTAGTCGCCCGTAATTGCTACTTGCCCGGATGCCGCTATCGAGAAAGTGTGAGGGGATGCAGACGGTGAAGCGGACAGCGAGCGTGGTGGTGGGCGGCGCCTTGGCGCTGGGCGTTCTGGGTCTCGCCGGTGGCCCCGTCGCCGCGGCGGCCCCGGCCCCGGCGCCCACCGGCCACTGGTGTCCCGGCGATCCGTGGAACCCCGCCTGGGGAAATGTCTTGGACTGGGACTGGCATCAATGCCACGACTGGCAACGCCCCGGGGGCCCGTCCGCGCCCGCGGGTTGGGGGCCCTGGGGACCGCCACCGGCGTGGGCCCCGCCGCAGCCACCGCAACCGGCTTGGGCGCCCGGGGCTCAGATGATGTGGAACCCGACCGGTGCCGGCAACTGGGGAATCTGGAACAACGGGATCTGGACGCCCATCTGATCCGACATCTCCCTGCGTGAGGAACTGGCCGCTACGGCGCCTGGCGGTCGAAGCAATGGGCCGCCGCAGCGTTAGGGTGAGCTGTGGCCGCCGAGGATCGTCGCGAGCCGCCCGCGGAGTTGGAACGGCGGGCGCACGCGCTCGACGAGCGCGAAGATTCCGTTGCCCGACGCGAGGCGGAGTTGAAAAGGCGGGAATTTCAGGCCGGTAGACGAGACCGGGTCGCCGACCAGCGTGAGCAGATCGCCGACGACCGCGAGCGGGCGGCCGACGAACGCGAGCAGCGAGCGGACGAACGCGAGGGCTCGGCCGCGGAGCGCGAACGCGAGCGGCTGCGGCGCGTGGACGAACGAGGCAAGCGCGTGCGAGCCCGCGCCAAGCGAGAGCAAGCCGACGTCGATCGGGAGACGGCGCAAAGCGAACGAAGCCGGGACAAGGCTTAGGCCTCCGCGGCAAGCGCCCGGGGGCCGAGGGCGGGCGCTCGGCAACCGCAGGCGCTTAGCCGCCGAAAATATACCGGTGCCTAATAAGTTTGCTCTAGGTGCGGCGCACGTCATGGTCTGAATAGCGAATGACCTGCGCCACAAATTTTGGTTCACGACAATTGTTATTGCTAGCCTCCCTGCCCATGGTCGTTATTGCATCATTGATGTCGTTAATCAGTCAGGTCTCCGGCACGCCCTATATTGCGGGTGGAGATTCGCCCGCCGGGACCGATTGTTCGGGACTCGCGTCCTGGATTGCTAATGCAGCAACTGACAGGCCCGTTTTCGGGGATCGATTCAACACCGGAAACGAAGAGGGTGCATTGTTGGCGCGCGGCTTCCAATATGGAACCGCCCCCAACGCGTTGGTCATCGGCTGGAACGGTGGCCACACGGCGGTGACGCTGCCGGACGGAACGGCGGTCTCCAGCGGTGAGCGTGGCGGGGTGCACATGGGCGGTGCGGGCGCCTACCAGGCCGGATTCACGCACCATATGTTCCTTCCGATGCCCGCGGAGGACGCGCCGCCGCCGCCGCTGTTCGCTCCGCCGCCCCCGCCCGACGCGCCGCCGCCTCCGCCGGACGCACCGCCGCCCGCGCCCGACGCTCCTGCGCCGCCACCGGATGCGCCGCCGCCACCGCCGGACGCTCCGCCGCCACCGGCCGTCCTGATCGACGCTCCGGCGCCGCCGGCTCCGCCCGGAATGTGAATTACATTTATCCGGCCACGCAGGAATTGCGAATTGATAACAAAATACATCCGACGTAGTTCGCCATAATGGATTGTGTCCTCGGTAGCGCGAGCCGAATCGGGTGGCAGTATCGGTAGTGAAATACTCCCGGCATCGTCCGGTTTGTGAGCTCCGCCACTGGAACCGTGCGGCGCAAGTGGGCTCATGCGTCTTGAGAGACGCATGAGCCCACTTTGCTCTGACCATTACTTAAAGCAAATTACGGCCAGCAGTCCTCCGTCGCGGCGGTCCGCCACCAATCGGGGCCGGATAGGCTGGCGCTGCCCGCGGAGACCGGGCGGGCGTAACCAGAAGCAGCGAACCTAGGCGGGGCCGCAATGATCTTCATCGTCGTCAAGTTCGAAACCAAACCCGACTGGACCGACCGCTGGCCGGATCTCGTCGCCTCGTTCACCGCGGCGACTCGGGCCGAGGAAGGCAATCTGTGGTTCGAGTGGTCGCGCAGCCTGGACAACCCGGCGGAGTACGTCTTGGTGGAGGCGTTCCGCGACGATGAGGCCGGCGGTGTCCATGTCAACAGCGATCACTTCAAGCGCTTCATGCAGGAACTCCCGCCCGCGCTGAAGTCCACCCCGAAGATCATCAATCAGACCATCGATGCCACGGGTTGGTCTGAGATGGGCGAGGTGGCGGTCGACTGACCCTCGACTAGCCGATTGATATCTCGATTTCATCGCCCAGGGCATAGCCCGGTGCGAGCGGAAGCCGGTCACCGCTCCAGAACGACCCGGGGTCGAAGTAGTTCGAATACTTCTCGGTGGTGAGCAACCCCATCTCCTCGTAGGTGATTGCCACGGTTTCCGCGCAGTAGGCCACTTCCAGGCCGAGCCGCTGGCGTTCCTTGCGCCGCTGTGTCGATTCGCGAACCTTCCTGTCCACGAACGGGATTCCCCGCCCCCAGTCGTAGGCGTTCGGGAGCCGGCCGCGCAGCCATCGGCCGGTCAACCGCATGGTGGTGGGAAACGCGGTGCCGTCCATCCGCGCGATCACGCGCAGCAGCTTGTTCTCTTGCTCCCGGGTGGCCGGCGGCGTCAGCTGGCGTAGCCAGCACCGTTGGTGGTAACGCTGCGACCACTGCGTGACCGATTGGGCAAGGTCGTTGAGTTGCACGCCACGATGATTCGTCCCCGTCCACAGGTCGACGAGCTTGTCACCCAGTTCGGCGTGCCAGATCAGCGGCGGCAGGTCGTCAATGGCCACCGTCATGCCGACGTGGTTCACCGGGCTGTTCGTCAGCGTCTGGATCGCGCGGTCCGGTCCCGAGCCGCCGCGAAACAGCCAAAGGTCGCCGGTGCGGGTCTCTTCGAGCGCTTGGTTCAAGGTGAGCATCTTGGTAAGCCCGTCCGCCGCTGCAGGTTTCGCCGTTGTCGTCGCCACTATCAGCCCGCCGGCACGGCGCGCGTGATCCGTCGCCGTGCGTTGCGGGCACACAAGTCAACCACAACCGGGCCACAACGATCCGGCGGCGCATAGCCTGATGTCATGCGCAATGTGTGGAAGTGGCTGGGGTTGGCGGGTGCCGCCGGTGTCGTCGCCGGGGGCGTGCTGGTCGTCCGCGACCAGCGCAAGCGGCGGGCATACACCGCGGACGAGGTCCGCGATCGCCTGCATCAGCGATTGGCCGAATACAACGGCGACGGCGTTCAGTCCGGCTCGGAATCGGCCGGCGACTCGACGGCGAACAAGCGGTAGGTGCCCGAAAAGCCCTTCAGCTCCACATTGCGGCCGTCGTCGAACCGGATGCCGTCGGAATCGGAAAGCGCGTCTCGCACCGGCTGACTCACCAGAATCTGCCCACCCACCGCTTGGGCGGCGACCCGGGCCGCCATCGCGACATTGCGGCCGAACAGGTCGTCGCCACGGCGCACCGAGCGGCCCATGTGGATCCCGATCCGAACGCGAATCTCCTCGCGCCGCTTGCGGTTTGCCTGCCTGCGCAACGCATGCTGCAGGTCGATACCGCACCGGACCGCCTCCTCGGCGCGGGAGAAGGCGATCATGAATCCGTCGCCCTGGCTCTTCACCACATGACCGGACCGTCGCCGCACCAGATCCGAGACCAGCTTGTCGTGCGAGCTGATCAGCTTGACGAAGGCCCGATCGCCGATCCGCTCGTTGAGTGCGGTGGACTCCTCGATGTCGGAGAACAAGATCACCACCCGGCCGTCGGGGGTGACGCGAGCAAGGTCGGGTCGCTCGACTTCGGCCCAGTCCGCGAGGTCTTCGATGCTGCTGCGGACCACGGCGCCGAAGCCTTCCTTGCGCATCAGGTTGGCGGTGTTCCACACCCTCTTGACGGCCTCGCGCCCGCCCGACAGCAACTGGTTGCGGGTGTCGGTCCGCTGGCGCAGCTCGTCGAGTTGCTGTTGGCTGCGCACCAGCAACCGCCACAACACGATCAGAGCGATACCTTCGATCGCGGCGATCCCGGCCAGAACGTAGACCGTGACGTGCAGCGGGTCAGCCATGCCGGTCATCCTTTCAAGGCCGCGGTCCGCCCAGGTTGTCGGCCCTATCGGCAGTGTCTAGTGTTGAGTCCGCCGGCCGCGGGTAGTGATCTCAAGGGAGCCGATCAGGTGACTTTCGGGAGGAGCGGTTTTGGCCGACGACGACAGTAACCCATCTGACCTGCTGGTGATCTTCGGAATCACCGGGGACCTGGCGCGGAAAATGACGTTCCGGGCGCTGTACCGGCTCGAGCGCCGCGACATGCTGAACCACCCGATCGTGGGCGTGGCCAGTGACGACATCACCCTCGAACAGCTGCAGGACCGGGCGCGCGACGCCATCAAGGCATCGGGGGAGCAGTTCGACGACGCCGTCTTCGATCGGCTGGCGGACCGGCTGTCCTACCTGCATGGCGACGTCACCGACGCCGGCCTCTACACGCAGCTCGCCAAGAAGATCCCATCGGATTCCCATCCGCTCTACTACCTCGAGATGCCGCCCGCCCTGTTCGCGCCCATCGTGGAGAACCTGGCGAAAGCCGACCTGCTGGAGCGGGCCCGGGTGGCGGTGGAAAAACCGTTCGGCCACGACTTGGACTCGGCGCGCGACCTCAACGCCCGACTGCGCGCGGTTCTCGACGAAGACCAAATCCTGCGCGTGGACCACTTTTTGGGCAAACAACCCGTCGAGGAACTGCAATACCTGCGGTTCGCGAACAACGGCCTGGCCAAGCTGTGGGACCGCGACAGCATCTCCGAAATCCACATCACCATGGCCGAGGATTTCGGGATCGAGGACCGCGGCAAGTTCTACGACGCGGTGGGCACGCTTCGCGACGTGGTGCAAAACCACCTGCTGCAGGTGCTTGCCCTGGTCGCCATGGAGCCCCCGGTCGGCGCCGGCGCCGACGACCTGAACGACAAGAAGGCCGAGGTCTTTCGGGCGATGCCCGCCCTGGATCCGGAGCGCTGCGTGCGCGGACAGTACCGCGGCTACACCGATGTCGCCGGTGTCGCAAAGGATTCCACCACCGAGACCTACATTGCGCTGCGGACCGAGATCGACAACTGGCGGTGGGCCGGCGTGCCGATTTTCCTACGTGCCGGAAAAGCGTTGCCGGACAAGGTCACCGAGGTCCGGATGTTTCTGCACCACGTCCCGGGCTTTTCGTTTCTGCCCAATCGCCGCCCGCCCGAGTGCAATCAGATCGTGCTGCGCATCGACCCCGATCCCGGGATGCGGCTGCAGTTGTCCGCGCAGGCCGGCGATTCCTGGCACGACGTTCACCTGGATTCGTCGTTCGCCGAGGATCTCGGCGAACCGGTACGGCCCTATGAACGCCTGCTTTACGCCGCGTTCAACGGCGATCACCAGTTGTTCGCCCGCGAAGACGCCATCGAAGAGACGTGGCGAATCGTGCAGCCGGTGCTGGACAAGCCGGGCCGAATCCATCACTACGACCAGGGCTCCTGGGGGCCCGAGGCCGCGAAGGCGCTGCTGCGTGGTCACCACAGCTGGCAAGAGCCGTGGCTGCCGCGCAGCACGCCCAAGGAACAGTAAGGAGACGAGGGACACGATGCAGCTTGGAATGATCGGCCTCGGCCGGATGGGCGCGAACATCGTCCGCCGCGTGGTCAAGGACGGACACGAATGTGTGGTCTACGACCACAATCCCGACGCGGTCAAGGCGATGGAGGGTGAGGACAAAACCACCGGGGTGTCCTCGCTGAAAGAACTCGCCGAGAAGCTGAAGGCACCGCGACTGATCTGGGTTATGGTCCCGGCCGGAACCATCACGACCGGGGTGATCGACGAGCTGGCCGAGACGCTGGACTCCGGAGACATCGTCATCGACGGCGGCAACTCCTACTACCGAGACGACATCCGTCACGCAAAGACGCTGTCGGAGAAGGGAATTCACCTACTCGACTGTGGCACCAGCGGCGGCGTGTGGGGCCGGGAGCGCGGCTACTGCCTGATGATCGGCGGCGACGACGAGGCTTTCCTGCACGCCGAGCCGATCTTCGCCAGCGTCGCACCGGGCGTCGACGCCGCGGCGCGCACGCCGGGCCGCGAAGGCGAGGTCGAGCGGTCGGAGCAGGGCTATCTGCATTGCGGCCCGTCCGGCGCCGGGCACTTCGTGAAGATGGTGCACAACGGCATCGAGTACGGCATGATGGCCTCGCTCGCCGAGGGGCTGAACATCCTGCGCAACGCCGACATCGGCAAGCACGTGCAGGAGGGCGACGCCGAAACCGCGCCGCTGGAACACCCCGAGTTCTACCAGTACGACTTCGACATTCCCGAGGTCGCCGAGGTGTGGCGGCGCGGCAGCGTCATCGGCTCCTGGTTGCTGGATCTGACGGCCATCGCGTTGCACGAATCGCCGGACCTGAAGGAGTTCTCCGGCCGGGTCTCCGACTCCGGGGAGGGCCGCTGGACCGCCATCGCGGCGATCGACGAGGGAGTGCCGTCACCGGTGCTGACCACCGCGCTGCAGTCCCGCTTCGCCTCGCGCTCGCTCGACGACTTCGCCAACAAGGCACTCTCGGCGATGCGCAAGCAATTCGGCGGGCACGCCGAGAAGCCGGCGAACTAGCGGCGATCGCGAGGGCGGCGTGGCCGGGCGAAGCGGGTCGCCGCCATTGAACTAGCGGCGGTTGACGAAGGCCACCACCGCGTCGCTGAACGCGTCGTTGTCGTCGCCGGCCGCGGTGTGGCCGGCGTTGGACAGCTCGACGAATTCCGCGCGCGGGACGGTAGCCAGGAAGTGCCGCACGCCCTCCGGGCTCACCACGTCGGACAGCTTTCCGCGGATCAGCAACACGGGAATGGTCAGACTCTTGGCGGCCTGCTCGAAGCTCTCGGTGCGCAGTTCGGGATCGTCGCCGGGCTTGGTCATGAACGCCGGGTCCCAGTGCCAATACCAGCGGCCGTCGCGCAGGCGCAGGTTCTTCTTCAGGCCCTCGGGGCTGCGTGGCTTGCTCCGGTAGGGCAGGTAGGCGGCGACGGCGTCGGCCGCCTGCTCCAGCGAGTCGAAGCCGTCGAGGCCGCTGAACATGAAGTCGCGGATGCGGGCGCTGCCGCCCTTTTCGAACCGGGGCACCACGTCGACGAGCACCAATCGGGTGACCCTCGCCGGACCGGCCCGGTACGCGGCCAGGATGCCGGTCAGGCCGCCCATGCTGGCCCCGATGATGGTCACCGGGCGACCGATCGCCTCGAGGACCCGCATGACGTCGCCCGTCAGCGTCTCGATCTCGTAGTCGGCGTCGGGCGAGCGCGCGCTGTCCCCGTGTCCCCGCGAGTCGAGCGCTACCACGTGCAGCCCCTCATCGGCCAGCGTTTGACCGGTGTTCTTCCAGGAAAACCGGTTCTGGCCGCCCCCGTGCAACATCAGGATGCTCGGCCGCCCGGCACCGCCGGAGCCGCGATTCCATTCGTCGGCGACCAGGGTGATCCCGCCGATACCGGCAAACTCAACCGTCTCGGGACTGCTGCTGACGGTACTCATGCGATCTGACGTTACATAGGCCGGTTAAGCACTGTTGCGCGGGTGGACGACGCGGTGAGTTTTCGTCGGCGCCCGGGTCTAGCAATGCAGAAACGCACGAGCCGTCAAGGAGGCCGAAGGACATGCCATCGATCACCCCGTCGTTGTGGTTCGACGACAACCTGGAGGAAGCCGCCAAGTTCTACACCTCGGTGTTCCCCAACTCCCACATCGAGGGTTTCAACCAGACCACCGACGCCGGACCTGGCGAACCCGGGACCGTCCTGTCCGGCAGCTTCGTGCTGGACGGCACCCGGTTCATCGGGATCAACGGCGGTCCGCACTTCCAGTTCAGCGAAGCGGTGTCCTTCACGATCCACTGCAAGGACCAGGACGAGGTCGACTACTACTGGGACCGGTTGACCGACGGGGGCGAGGAATCGCAATGCGGCTGGCTCAAGGACCGCTTCGGGCTGAGCTGGCAAATCGTCCCGGACCGGCTCTACGAACTGATCAGCGATCCGGATCGCGACCGGGCGGCGGCGGCCACCAACGCGATGTATGGCATGCGCAAGATCGTCGTCGCCGAGCTGGAGCGGGCCGCCGCACTGCAACAGTGAAAACCGCTGATACAGCGGTGTTTTGACGCCATATCGACCAGGGTCGGTGCGTCGCGCGGCCGCACAGGTTAGGTTGATCCCTGCGGAGACGTCGAGCAGGGAGTGAACATGGCTGAACCAGGCTGGATCGACGTGACCGGGCCTGCGGGCGATCTCAAGTGCCTCACCTGGGGGCCGAACGACGGTCCTATCGCGTTGTGCCTGCATGGCTTCCCCGACACGCCCTATGGCTGGCGCAAAGTCGCGCCGCGGCTCGCGTCGGCGGGCTGGCGGGTGGTCGCGCCTTTCATGCGCGGATACGCGCCGTCGTCGATCCCGGTCGACGGCAGCTATCAGGTCGGTGCGTTGATGGACGACGCCCTGCGGGTCCGTGAGGCCGCGGGCGGCACCGACAACGACGTGATCATCGGCCACGATTGGGGCGCGATCGCCGGGACCGGGCTGGCCGCCATGCCCGACAGCCCGTTCACCAAGGCGGTGATCATGTCGGTGCCACCGTCGGCGGCGTTCCGGCGGCGCGGGGGTGGCGCCGCCGAGCGGGGCCGGCTGGCCGCGCATCTGGCGCGCCAGGTGTTCCGCAGCTGGTACATCGTGTACTTCCAATTGCCTTGGCTGCCTGAGCGTTCCGCGTCCTGGGTGTTGCCGCTGCTGTGGCGGCGGTGGTCGCCCGGTTATCGCGCCGACGAGGATCTGCGGCACGTCGACGCCGCGATCGGGGCGCCGGAGAGCTGGCGGGCGGCGCTGGGACCGTACCGCGCCACCATCCGCAACACCCGGCCGTCGGCGCGGTATGCCGAGCTGAATCAGCTGTGGACCGAAGAACCCCTGCTGCCCTGCCTGTACCTGCACGGCCGCGACGACGGTTGCATGACACCGGCTTTCACGCGCTGGGCCGAAAAGGTGTTGCCCCCGGGCAGCGAGGTCGGCATCGTCGAACATGCCGGGCACTTCCTGCAGCTTGAACAGCCCGACAAGGTCGCCGACCTGGTGCTCGGGTTCATCGGTTCGCCGGGCTGACACCGTGGCCATCGCCGTGCCGGGGCACCGGATGGCCGCCGTCGACGCGCAGTTCTACTGGATGTCGGCCAAGATCCCCAACGACGAGTTTCTGCTGTACGCCTTCGACGGCGAGGCCGCCGACTACCCGCACGCCGTCGAGCGACTCCGCGGGCGGGCCCACGCCGAGCCGGCGCTGACGATACGGCTGAAAGACCGCGGCCGGTTGCGCTACCCGCGGTGGGTGCCGGCGGCCGTCACGCCCGAGCAGGTCGTCCGCCACGAGTTGGCCCATGACAGCTGGGACGGCGTGCTGGCCGCGGTCGCCGGCCTCGCGGCCGACCAGCTGGACATTCGCCGGATGGCCTGGCGGCTGCACGTTTTCACCCCGGTGCGCGGCATTCCGGGCGTCGCCGGACCGGGGACGGTCGCGGTGCTGCAGGTCGCGCACGCGCTGGCCGACGGCGCCCGCTCCGCGGCCATGGCGGCCTGGCTGTTCGGCAGGTCCGAGCCGGTGCCGCCGGTGCCCGTCCCACGCCCCGGGTTCCTGCCCTGGCGGGCGGTCCACGCGGCGCGGACCCACCGCGCGCTGGAACGCGACATCCGCGCGGGCCGGCTGGCCGCCGGGGCCGGGTCGCGTCCGGTGCTGCAGACGAACGCATGTCCCGGCGGCGCCCGCGCGGCGCGGACGTTGGTGCGTCATCGCTCCCAGCTGCCGGGCCCGACGGTCACCGTGGGCGTGCTGAGCGCGATATCCCAGGCCCTCGCCAACCTGCTTGGTGGGCAATGCGATTCGCTGGGCGCCGAGGTGCCGATGGCCAAGCCCGGCGCGGCGCGGGCGTACAACCACTTCGGCAACGTCGTGGTGGGGCTGTACCCCAGCCTCGGACCGAACGCGCGCGCCGAACGGATCGCGGCCGACCTGGCCAACGGCCGGCGCCGGTTCGAGCACCCGGCCACCAGGGCCGCCGACCTCGCGTTCGCCGCGGTGCCCGCCGGCCTATTGCGGTGGGGCATCGGGCAATTCGATGTACACGAGCGCGCGACCCAGGTGTCGGGTAACACCGTGGTGTCCAGCGTCAACCGGGGGGCGGCCGATCTGAGCTTCGGCGCGGCCCCGGTAGTGCTGACGTCGGGATATCCGGCGCTCTCGCCGATGATGGGGCTGACGCACGGTGTGCACGGCATCGGCGACACCATCGCGATCAGCGTGCACGCGGCGGCATCGGCCGTGCCCGATATCGATGCCTACTTGGCGCTGCTGGACGCGGCGCTCTAGCTATTGCGCATCACCGGATCTGGCGGCTTCTTCGCGGGTCAAACCGACGGCGCCGATCAGCTCTTCGTGCAGCTCGAACCACACGGTGTGGTAGGAGTCGATCAGCGGACGGGTCAGCCACGTCGTCTCCCCGGCCCGCACCCTGTCCAGCGCCGCAACCAGTTTCGTGCCGTAAGCGCGCAGCCTCGGCAGCTGCGCCGCGGCCGCCTCGACGATCGGCATGGTGCGGGCGTGCACGTCGTCGAGGCGGGCCAACACCGCGGCGTCGTAGTCGGCATCGTCATGGGCGTTGGGAGCGCCGCCGGGGCCGCCCTTGAGCTGCCAATCCGTCACCAGGCGTTTGAAGTCGGCGTTGACCGCGCGAAAGTCGGCATAGGCGGCGGCCATGGCGGTCGAATCGATGCCCGCGCGCTCCTCGGCGAGCAACGCCGCGAGCCTGTCGCTGCCGGCGGAGGTGATCCGTAACGTCACGCCTTCGGTCAGCAGTCCGGCCGCGGCCAGCCGCTCGACGGTGGGGGTGATGGCGGCCAGGTCGGTGCCCAGGGTCGCGGTCAGGTCGGCCGGACTCACCCGGCCCTTGAGCCGAACCGCTTGCAGCACCTCCAATTCCGTCATTGTGCTGGTTTCGATGCCAGGCGCAGCGCGGTCAGCATCACGATCAACGGGGTCGCCGAAACCACGTCGGCGTGCCCGGCGTCCAGGGCGGCGCGCACGGCGGCCTCGGAGCTGTCGTCGAGCCGCACGTGGTCGCCCGCCGGGTGGGCGCGCAGCGGGCTGAGCCGCCGCGCGATGTCGGCCAGTTCCCGCAGTTCCGGCGTATCGTCCTCCGACCAAGCCGACAGGCTCAACTTGCCGTCGCGCACTTCGCCTTCCGCGCCGTCGACGGTGATCTGCTTGCCGACCAGCGCTGCCGCGGCCCCCTGGCCGCAGCCCACCACCGCCACCCGGCCCAGTTCGCGGCTGACCACGGCCGCATGGCTGGAGGCCCCGCCGACCTCGGTGACGATGGCCTGCGCGGCCAGCATGCCCGACACATCTTCGGGCCGGGTGTGGTCACGCACCAGGATCACCGGCTCGCCGCGATCGGCGGCGCGCAGCGCCTCATCGACATCGGTGTACGCCGTTCCCGAGGCCACGCCCGGGCAGGCCGGCACTCCCTTGGCCAAAAGCGGTGCCGCCAAACGTGTCTCGGGCTGCAGCGCCGGTTGGAGCAGGGTCCGGACATGCGCGGGGGTCACCCGCCGCAGCATCTCCGCATCGTCGATGAGTCCCTCGTGCCGCAGTTGCAGCGCCGAGCGCACCGCCGCCTGTGCCGAACGCTCCGCCGAGCGGGTCTGCAGCAGCCACAGCTTGCCGTCCTCGACGGTGAACTCGATCTCCTGGATGTCGGCCTCCAGCCGCTCCAGGCTGCCGGCGGCAGCAAGCAACTCGTCGTAAACGGCCGGCTGTTCGTCGCGCAGCGCGACGATCGGTTCGACGTCGACCGATCCCGAGACCACGTCGTCGCCCTGGCCGCCGGGCAGCCATTCGCCGAACGGCTCGTTGTCACCCGTTATGGGGTTACGCGAAAAGAACGCTCCAGCACCGGAATTGGGGCCGAGATTGCCGAAAGCCATGGCCTGCACGACGACCGCGGTGCCGTGCTGATCGTCGATTCCGTAGTGGGCGCGGTAGGCGATCGCGCGCGGCGAATTCCAGGAGGTGAACACCGCCTCGATGCCCGCGCGTAACTGTGCATACGGATCGGAGGGCACCGATTCGTGTTCACCGACGCCGACGATGCGCCGAAACATTTCCGTGAACCGCCGTCGGGTATCGCGGGCGAAGGCCTGGTTCCCGGCTGCCGCCAGCGCCTGCTCGACGGCATCGTTGATGCCGAGGTCCAGGATGGTGTCCATCATGCCCGGCATCGACTGGGTGGCTCCGGAGCGCACGCTGACCAAGAGGGGCTGCGGGCCACGCCCGAACGTGCGCGAGGTTTGCGCCTCGAGCCAGCGCATCCGGTCCAGAACGTCGTCCCAGATGGCGTCCATGGTGGCCACCGGGTCGGCGAGATAGCGCAGTCCCACCGCGGTGGTGATGCAGAACGCCGGCGGTACCGGCAGGTTCTGCCGGCGCATCGCGTCGATACCGTGGCCCTTGTTGCCCAGCAACTCCCGCGGGTGGCTCGACCTTCCGTCCAGCAACACCACGGAGTGCTCGATGGGCGGGACTCGTCTGCTTGACGCGTGGGTGCCGCCTCGTGCGGTACGAGCCGTGGTGCACCCCCTTTGTGGCATAACTACTGATCGGGCCGACGTCGGAACGCCCGCAATGTTCCCACACGGACCAGCGGATTAAGCGACGTAGCTGCTCGGCGGCTCTTGTCCTGCCACCCATCCCATGATCTAGGTTTACAACTATGACTTCATATGACACGTTCCATGACGTCGGAGTACTGATCCTGCGGCTGGTGTTGGGCGTGACTTTGGCTGCGCACGGCTACAACAAGTTCTTCGGCGGGGGACGCATCCCTGGCACCGCGCGCTGGTTCGAAAGCATCGGCATGAAGCCCGGTAAGTTCCACGCCACCGTGGCGGCGACCACCGAACTGGCCGCCGGCCTGGGACTGGCCGCCGGCTTTCTGACCCCGATCCCCGCGGCGGGCTTCGTCTCGCTGATGCTGGTCGCGGCCTGGACCGTGCACCGCGCCAACGGCTTCTTCATCGTCAAGGAGGGCTGGGAGTACAACCTGGTGCTGGCGGTCAGCGCCGTGGGCGTGGCCACCCTGGGCGCGGGCAAGTACAGCCTGGACTACCTGGTCTTCGGGAAGAACTGGTTCGACGGCTGGCAGGGTCTGGCGATCTCGGCGGGGCTTGGCCTGCTTGGGGCGATCGGCCAATTGGCGATCTTCTATCGGCCGCCGGCCAAGCAAGCCGGTTGATCTCGCCGCTGATGTCGCCTGGCGATGCGCTGCAGCTCAGAGCGCCTCTATAAGAGGCGCCGTGCGCGACTAGGAGTTAAACTCACCGCCGTAGCTCTTTGCCCAGCAAAGGAGGCACCCATGGCCCGCCTGCGTTCCCGACTGGCCCGCGCGGGCGTGGTTACCGCCATGACCGGTCTGACCGCCACTGGGTTAGCCACGACGGCCGCGGCCGACCCCGCCAATAATCCGGCCGACGTGCAGACGCTGATGAGCCACCTCTCGGGCGGCTACACCCCCGCCGACTGCCACCCCGCCGGCGCGCACTCCGCCGTGGCGGTAGCCGCGGTCAACTGTGACAACTACAGTCACGATCCCGGCGGCCCCTGGAACGCGGATTACCTGCTGTACGCCAACACCGACGATCTGAACGCCGACTTCCAGCGCAGCCTCACGGAGGCCCCGCAGACTCCGGCGCAACCGTTCCCTGATGGCACCAAGGGGCCCACCGAGTGGAATCGCGGCGGCCATAACGGGTCGGTGGTGTTCCTCGGCACGGGCCGAGACGACGGCGTCTATCTGGTCTGGACGGACATCCCCGCGCGGACGCTGGTGGTCGCCGAGCAGGGCATCGCCCCGGAGAGCACCCAAGCCGCTCTGTACGACTGGTGGCAGGCCGAAGGCGTTCGCTGATTCGAGTTCGCACCAATTGTGGAGGTGGTCGAATGGTCTCGGAGGAAAGAGCTACTCGGGGTGCGCCACCGCGCCACAAAGCCGCGCTGCGGCTCTATATATTCACCAGCGAAAAATTAGGATCGGGTGCCATGGCGAATCGAACGGGCAGGGCCGCAATGTGCGTCGGTGCCGTGCTTGCACTGGGACTCGGGGGCATCGGTGGTGTGGGTATTCCGCGTACCAACGCCGCCCCCGCGCCGATCGAGGTCGCCCCTGCGCCGATCGCGGCCCCGACGCCCGCATCGCCCGACGGCGTTTGCTGCAACGACGCCGTCCAACCCCAAGCAAGCGGCTCGGACTGCATAATCGGCCTGAACTGCGGCCAAATTCGGCCGCGTCCTCGCCGGACGGCGCCGGCGCCCCTTCCTCCGCCTCCTCCGCAGCAATAGTCTTACCCGGCGCTGCCTTCGCTCGGCTCTGACCGCTCGGGCTTTACGTCGTGCCGTCTCCCTCGCCCAATAGATCCTCGGGGTGATGGAAGGTGTTCACCCGGGGTTGGCCGCGGTCGAGGTGTGGTGGGGGGATCCATTCGGTGTCGCCGTTGGCGCGTTTTTGGGTGGTCCAGCCCTTCTCGAGGAGGCGGTGGTGTGGTCCGCAGGCCAGGGTGAGTTGGTCGATGTCGGTGCGCTCAGTCTTGACCCAGTCTTGGACGTGGTGGACTTCGCA
>NZ_LZMG01000037.1:0-4851 GCF_001673615.1 Mycobacterium sp. 1245499.0 | reverse complement strand
ATTCGCGGCCGAAGCCTGTGCGTATTTCAACCCGGCCATGGCGCCGTAGTCGAGTATTTTCGGCACGCGCAGGCCCGCGTCCACGTAGGTCTTGACGATCTTGGCGACCTCTTTCGGTGTGCCATGCGGCACGACGGCCAGCACCATCTCGGGCCGCGCGTTGTCCAGAAATTCCAGGATTCGCTCCCGGGTGAGTACGGCCGGGTCGATGTCTTGGAATCCCCGCCAGCCCTCGCCCATGGGGTGTTCGAAGCCGAAGTCGTGCAACGTTTTTGCCGAGACCTGTAGCAGGAAGGCCTTGACCAGGGGAGCCTGCAGGATCTCGGCGAGGGCCTCGTCGTCCGCACCGATCAGGCAGACCTGGATGAAGCAGGGCGTGATCGCCAGGGGGTCGCGGCCGGCGCGTTCGGCGGAGCTTCGCACCGCGGCGAGCATCTGGGCGTAGTGGTCGGGAGTCCAGGCACCCGCCGGCCACCAGCCATCGGCGTACCGGCCCGCGATGTCGAGCATCCGCGGGCCGCTGGCGCCGATCCAGATCGGCGGTACCCGGCCCCCATAGGGTTCGGTGTCCAATCGGGCGTGGTGGAGCTGGTAGAACTGGCCGTCGAAGTCGACCGGCCCGTCACTGCGCCACAGCAGCTGGATCACCGCCAGCGCTTCCTCGAACCGGCTGACCGAACGCGAGAAGTCGAAGCCGTAGGGCAGCGTGTTCTCGCTCTCGCCGCTGCCCAACCCGAGGATGAAGCGCCCCTTGGCCAGGTGATCGATGGTCAGCGCGGTTTGGGCGAGCAGCGCGGGATGGCGGCGCACGGTATCGACGACCGCGCTGACCAGGGGGACCCGTTCGGTCAGCACGGCCGCCGCGGCCGCCACCGCGAGTCCGTCCAGGTGGCGGTGCGGTGACGGGGAAGCCGTGGCCAGGTCGGTGAACTCGGGCGTCCAGATCGAGTCGGGCCAGAAGCTGACCATGTGATCGGGCAGCCAGATGGAGTGATACCGGCCGCTGTCGAGTTCCGCGAGCCGGGACAGGTCGAGGGGAAGCGTCGTGCGGAGGAAAGCCGCGGGCTGAACGGTCATCGAGACATGATGCTAAGCACCTGCACAGCATCGTGTCGATGATTTGGTCCCAACGGCCGCGAGCGTAACGCTGTGGCGGATTCTCGAGATGAAAATCGCCGTGGCGTTACGCTCGCGACACGGTGGTGCGTGGAGGGGCTCAGCCCTCGATGATGAATTCTTCGAGCTGGGCGCGCGCGATGTCGTCGGGCAGCTGCTGCGGCGGGCTCTTCATCAGGTACGCCGACGCCGGGATCACCGGGCCGCCGATGCCGCGGTCCTTGGCGATCTTGGCGGCACGCACCGCATCGATGATGACGCCCGCGGAGTTCGGCGAGTCCCACACCTCGAGCTTGTACTCGAGGTTCAGCGGCACGTCGCCGAAGGCGCGGCCCTCCAGCCGCACGTAGGCCCACTTGCGGTCGTCGAGCCAGCCGACGTGATCGGAGGGGCCGATGTGCACGTCCTTGGTCTTGAACTCGCGCTGCAGGTTGGAGGTCACGGCCTGCGTCTTGGAGATCTTCTTGGACTCCAGCCGCTCGCGTTCGAGCATGTTGAGAAAGTCCATGTTGCCGCCGACGTTGAGCTGCATGGTGCGGTCCAGCTGCACGCCGCGGTCTTCGAACAGCTTGGCCATCACGCGGTGGGTGATGGTCGCGCCGACCTGGCTCTTGATGTCGTCACCGACGATAGGCACGCCGGCGTCGGCGAACTTCTTGGCCCACACCGGGTCCGAGGCGATGAACACCGGCAGGGCGTTGACGAACGCCACGCCCGCGTCGATGGCGCACTGGGCGTAGAACTTGTCGGCCTCTTCGGAGCCGACCGGCAGGTAGGAGACCAAAACGTCGACGTTGGCCTCGCGCAGCGCCTGGACCACGTCGACCGCCTCGACGTCGGACACCTCGATGGTGTCGGCGTAGTACTTGCCGATGCCGTCCAGCGTCGGGCCGCGCTGCACCGTCACATTGAGGGGCGGCACGTCGGCGATCTTGATGGTGTTGTTCTCCGACGCGAAGATCGCCTCGGACAGGTCGAAGCCGACCTTCTTGGCGTCCACGTCGAACGCGGCGACGAACTTCACGTCGCGGACGTGGTACTGGCCGAACTTCACGTGCATCAAGCCGGGCACGGTGCTGTTCGGGTCGGCGTCGTAGTAGTACTGCACGCCCTGAACCAGCGAAGACGCGCAGTTACCGACGCCGACAATGGCGACTCGTACCTCCGACTGCGCTTCTGCCGCCTTCGGCGGTTGGTTCTCACTCATAAGGGCGTTCTCCTAACCTCTGACCTCTGACTGGGATGCTGGGTTCGTGCAGGGGGTTACGTTTGCTCGGAGAGGCCGGGCATCGCCCGCTCCGCAGCGATGAGCTCGTTGAGCCATTTGACTTCGCGCTCACTGGACTCGAGCCCCAATTGATGAAGCTGACGGGTGTAGCGGTCGAACGAGCTACTGGCCCGCGCAACTGCTTCGCGCAGACCTTCCCGCCGTTCCTCGACCTGACGGCGGCGGCCTTCCAGAATGCGCATGCGCGCCTCTGCCGGAGTCCGGTTGAAGAACGCCAGGTGTACCCCGAAGCCGTCGTCGGTGTAGTTGTGGGGACCGGTGTCGGCCACCAGCTCACCGAAGCGCCGGCGGCCTTCGTCGGTCAGCTGGTAGACGCGCCGGGCCCGCCGGACCGGCGTCCCGGCCGGGGCGGCATCCTCGGCGATCAACCCGTCGGCCTGCATGCGGCGCAGGGCCGGGTAGAGCGAACCGTACGAAAACGCCCGGAACGCGCCGAGTAGACCGGTCAGCCGTTTGCGCAACTCGTAGCCGTGCATGGGCGATTCGATCAGGAGACCGAGGATGGCAAGCTCCAGCAATCGAATCACCTCCCTGAGAGTTTTGCGTGGCTGGTTACGACGGTCCGACGCCTCGCGCAATCGTATCGTCTCGATATATTAGCCACAACACCACCGGCTGTTGGTTTGCAGTTCGTCACAGTGCAGGGGTGTGAAATGTGCGCCGGGGGACCGGTCTTTACGTCGGCAGGCTCATCTGCTTGACGGTGCCGTCGCCGGTGAAGGAGATGTAGCCGCCGCCGTAATCGCTGGAGACATACAGCGACAGCGTGAGGGCCCCCGGCGTGGTCGGGTCGGTTGCCGGCTCGACGATCAAGTACGTGGTCTTCACGTCGGAGGGCTTCATGCGCAGCGTCTGCGGGGCGCCGCGCATGATGCCGACGGTCTTCGTGACGTCGAACTTGCTCAGGTCGACCGGGACGGGGCCGTCCGAAGAACTCTTGGCCGAGCTGGTCGGATCGCCCCAGCCGCCGCGGTAGGTATAGGCCAGCACCCGGCGGTCGTCCGAAGGGTCCGGCCGGTCCAGCGACGCGTAGGTCGGGTAGATCACCAACCGGTAGCCCATGGTGTCGCCGAATCGTTTGCGCATCTGTTCGAGCAGTCCGGTGAGCCCGCCGACCGAGTGCAGCTGGGTGGGCGGCGTCAACACCACGGCGCTGACTCCGTCGGGCTTGGCTCCCGGGTCGGCGGTGAAGTCCAGCGGCGAGCGGGTGTTGCCGTACAGGCCCCACCCGATTCCCATGCCCAACAGCACGGACACGACGAATGCGGCGGCCAGCACTCCCCACCCGCCGACTTGGGGCACCTTGTGGCGCAAGTCAAGCGCCGGCAACTGCCGCCCGGAGTTGGTTTGCAGGTCGCTCACCAGGGCACGCAAGTCGCCCAACGTCACCGCCTTGGTGGCCGCGCTGACCCTCTCCCGGTGCTCCTCGGCGGAGAGCTCACCGTCGGCCAGCGCGTCATCGAGGACCGTGCAGGTGTCTTGGCGATCGGTGTCCTTGGCGCGGGTAGTCGTGGTCACCCCGCCGGCCAGCGGTGCCCCGAGCCATTTCGCCACGGGGATGATCGTAGAAGTCCGGTGTCGGTTTGGCGCAGAAATCACCGTCGAGTGCCCGGGCCCGACCGCCACGGTTTCGGTTGCGTATCACTGCTCGGGATGGCGACGTACTCTGGTGGGCGTGCGACTGCAGCGACAAGTGGTGGATTACGCGCTCCGGCGGCGCTCACTGCTGGCCCAGGTGTACTCGGGCCGGACGGGTGTCTCCGAGGTCTGCGACGCGAACCCGTATCTGCTGCGCGCCGCCAAGTTTCACGGGAAACCGAGCCAGGTCATGTGCCCGATCTGCCGCAAGGAGCAGCTGACGCTGGTGTCGTGGGTGTTCGGCGAACACCTGGGTGCGGTGTCGGGTTCGGCACGCACGGCCGAGGAATTGGTGATGCTGGCAACCCGGTTCGAGGAATTCGCGGTCCACGTGGTGGAGGTGTGCCGGACCTGCAGCTGGAACCATCTCGTCAAGTCCTACGTGCTCGGCGCTGCACGCACGGCACCTCCGCCCAGGGGTACCGGCCGCACGCGGACGGCGCGCAACAACGCCCGCACGGCCATTGAATAACGAAGGACGCCACAGCCAGTCCTCCGGTGACCAACGTGGGCCATCGACTGAGCATGTAGGCAATCAGAGTTCTGACAAGCGTCCGGGCCCCAGCCGTCCGGACGCCCCTCGGGATCGTGAGCGTCGGGAGGGGCCGCCGACGATCAGCCGCCGTCGGCAGGCTCCGCCGGACGATCGACTCACCACGATCCTGCCGCCCGTGCAAGACGACCGGGCGCCCCGGCGCTCCGATCCGATAGACGAAGTCAAAGCCGCACTGGCCGGCCCGCCGGATGCGCGCGGAGCAGCGCGCCCTCGGAGACCGTGAGCTGCTCGACGGGTTTGTTGAAGTAGGCCT
>NZ_LZMG01000036.1:0-13729 GCF_001673615.1 Mycobacterium sp. 1245499.0 | reverse complement strand
CCTCCGCCTTGATCGCCGCCGGGTCGACGATGTTGACGTCCTGGCCGTCGATGTTGTCGTAACGCACCACCGGCAGCGTCCGGAACTCGACGTTGCCACCGGCCAGCCCGCCCAGGCGCTGGATCATGTCTTCGCTCCACCCCGCCGAGAGCACCACGTCCTTGCGCGCCACCGCCATCAGGTTCTTGAGCTTGTCGATGTTGGTGAACGTGCCCGCGGCCTGCAGCTCCTGCATGACCGACGAGATGAACGCCTGCTGCCGGTGGTGCGTTACGACAACATCGACGGCCAGGACGTCAACATCGTCGACCCGGCGGCGATCAAGGCGGAGGTGGCGGCGGCGATCGGGGCCGACACGACGACGACCGCGCCGAGCACCACCGCCGTGAAACCGGATCCCACCACGGTCGTCGACGTGGTCAACGCCGGCAGCATGAGCGGTCTGGCCACCGAGGTATCCCGCGCGCTGAAAAAGAAGGGCTACACCCCGGGTCAGGTCCGCGACCGCGAATCCGGCGACCCGACCTCCACGACGGTCGAGTACGGCGCCGGCGCGCAAACCGATGCGCTCAACCTGGCCAACCTGCTCGGCGTGGACGCGCCGAAGCAGCCCAGCCCCAGGGTGCAGCCCGGACACATCCGCCTGACCGTGGACACCAATTTCACGATGCCCACCCCCGACGAGACGCAGATGGACGACACCACGAGCACCAGCTCGAGCACCACGTCGACCAAGGCCAAGAGCTACTACTACAACGGCACGACCACGACCTACCCGACGCCCGATCAGGGCAAGCCGATCGATGGCGGCGGCGTGCCCTGCGTCAACTAGCCATCACGCTGCGCGGTGATCGCAAGCGCGGCGGAGCCGGGCGCGACGGGTCGCCGCCATCAGGCTGCGCGGTGATCGCAAGCGCGGCGGAGCCGGGCGCGGCGGGTCGCCGCCATCAGGCTGCGCGGTGATCGCAAGCGCGGCGGAGCCGGGCGCGGCGGGTCGCCGCCATCACGCATGCGTGCCGCCATCGATGCGGATCTCGGTGCCGGTGATGAACGCGCCGTCGTCGGACACCAGCATGGCGATCACCCCGGCGACGGCCGTGGGCTCGGCCATCCCGGTGCCGCTGGATTCGACGGAGGTGGGCAGCACCGGCATCAGCCTCGAAAACAGCGACCAGTCAGCGTCTTTGGGGATATATCCGCCGGTGGCGTCGGTGATTCCGGACTTGATGCTGCCCGGCGCCACGCATACCGCGCGCAGGCCGTCGCGCGCGTATTCCAGCGCCAGCGAGTGGGTGAAGGCCTGGATGCCGCCCTTGCTCGCGGCGTAGGCGGCCATGTAGGGGTGGGCGAACGAGGCCGACGTGGAGCTGAAGTTGACGACCGCGCTGCGGGAGTTGGCCAGCAGGGACGGCAGCGCTTCGCGGACCACCAGGAAGGTCCCGGTCAGGTTCACGCCGACGATCCGATTCCACAGCTCGAGGCTGGTTTCGTGGGTGTGCGCGGCCCGCAGGATGCCCGCGGCGTTGACGAGCGAGTCGAGGCCACCCAGCTGCTCGACGGCCACGCGCACCCCGTCGGTCACGGACTCCTCGCTGCCCACGTCCATCGGCAGGGTGGTCAGCCGGTCGGCGGTGCCGGCCTCGTCGGCCCGCGCCCGGGTGTTGTCCAGGCCGTCGGCGGCGACGTCGGAGGCCGCGACGGCGGCGCCCTCGTCCAGCAAGCGCAGCGCGGTGGCCTGCCCGATGCCCGACGCGGCGCCGGTCACCAGGATCCTCTTGCCCTCAAGCCTTTTCATGCGATTCTCCCGGCTCAGACCACTCCGCGCAGCGCGTCCTGGCCGAACATCTGCACCATCATCGAGGAGTAGTCGGGGCCGCGGCGCAAGATGTGGCCGCCGTCGACGTTGATGCACTGGCCGGTGATCCAGGCGGCCGCGTCGCTGAGCAGGAACATCGCCAGGTTGGCGACGTCTTCGACCTCGCCCACCCGCGGCAGCGGCGTGCACAGCGCGTAGTCCGCGCTGATCTCCGGCGACTGAATCACGCTTGCGTCAACAAGATCGGTGCGGATCAGGCCGGGGCGGATGCTGTTGACCCGCACCCACGACTCTCCGAGTTCGTCGGCGGCCAGCATCATCATGTGGTCGATGGCCGACTTGGTCACCCCGTAGGGCCCGAACCAGCGGTGGGTGTTGCTGGCCGCGATCGAGGAGATCCCGATGAACGAGCCGCCGCCACCGCGCACCAATTCGCGCCCGACGTGCTTGAGCACGTACATGGTGCCGTTGACGTTGAGGTCGACGGTGTTTCGCCACGCCTCGGAGTCGGTGTGGGTGATCGGCCCGACGGTCAGCGAGCCACCGGCGCAGTGCACCGCCCCGTGCAGCCGACCGTGCCACGCCGTGGCGGCGTCGACCGCGCGGGCCACCTCGTCCTCGTTGGTGACGTCGGTGGGCTCGTAGCGGATGGCGCCGCCGTCGGCGGCCAGCGGCTCGATTTCCTCGACGGCGCCCGCCAGCCGGTCCGGGTTGCGGCCGACGATCATCACGGAGGCCCCGGCCGAAACCAGGCCTGCGGCCACGCCCTTGCCGATTCCGCTGCCGCCGCCGGTGATCAGATACGTCCGGTCTTGGAAAGATAGCTGCACGCGAGGCCCTCTCGAACTGGAACAGGTTCTAGCTATAGAAGCATGTCCCCTCGGGGTGAATATCGCTACCCCCGGTCTCGTTACGGCTCGGCGGCGCGACGCTACGGCGTATCGCGGCGGGCCACCTTCGTCGGCTTCGCGTCACGCCAATCCTCGACGTGCGGCGGTTGACCAACCGGCCACCGGTTCTCGTTGAACGCCGCCCAGTGGGCATGCCCCAACAGGTGCACGTGGAACGCGTGCCGCAGCGCCTCGGTGTAGCCCATCGCGTCGGAGGCGGCATTGACCGAATCCTTGATGAGCAACGACGCCATCGTGGGCCGCTCGGCGATGCGTCGCGCGAAAGCCAGTGTTTTTTCCTCTAATTCGTCGACCGGGAAGACCTTCGAGACCATGCCCAGCCGGTGTGCCTCGTCCGCGTCGATCGAATCACCGGTCAGCAGCAGCTCTTTGGCCTTGCGCGGGCCGAACTCCCAAGGGTGGGCGTAATATTCGACACCAGGCATACCCAGCCGGACAGCGACGACGTCGCTGAACTTCGCGTTGTCGGCCGCGACGATCAGATCGCACGCCCAGATCAGCATCAAACCGGCCGAGATCGCGTTGCCCTGAACCTGGGCGATGGTGATCTTTCGCAGATCCCGCCAGCGGCAAGTGTTTTCGAAGAAATAGTGCCACTCCTGGTGGTACAGCTTCTCCATGATCGGCTCGAGGGTGGCCCCGCGCGAGCGGAAGCTCGGGTGCTGCCCCGGCCCCGGCGCGCGCTCGGCCAGTGCCTGCTCGGAACCCAGGTCGTGGCCGGCGGAGAAGTTCCTGCCTCGGGCCGCCAGGATCACCACGCGAACCGTGTCGTCGGCCTCGGCGCGGCCGAACGCCTCGTCGAGCTGGACCAGCAGGCCGCGACTCTGCGCGTTGTGGGCATCGGGCCGGTTCAGCCAGATCCGGGCGATGCGGCCCTCATCGAGGGTTTCGTAGGCCACCAGCTCCGGGACGTTGGCGTCGGCCGCCCCGGCGTCGGCTTGCTCGGAGACTGTCATTGAGCCCACCTCGTTCGTCGTTGAATTGGCCTTGTTTACAGATTACGGCCAGTGTGTAACCGGGCCCGCGCTGGGGTGATGGGGTGGCGGGCGCCGCAGAGCATGGTTCTCATCGGGCGCTCTCGGGCCGCCGCGCCAGCGGCAGCAGCCGGTGGTCGCGGGTGAACACCAGCCGCACGATGCCCATCCCGACGACCACCGTGGTGGCCGCGACCGAGCCCAGGATCAAGAACATCACCACGGCCTGCACCAGCACCGCCTGCAACGGCGGCACCCCGGCCAGAATGAGGCCGGTCATGGCGCCCGGCAGGAACACCAGGCCGGTGGCTTTGGTGGTCTCGATCTGCGGAGATATCGCCGAGCGCAAGGCGATTCGCAGGTACGGCGACGCGGCCTGCCCGCAGGGCTGGCCCAGCGCCAGGCGGGCCTCGACCTCGTCGCGTTTGTCGCGCAACTCGTCGACGAGCCGCCGCGCCACCAGCACCATGGCGGTCATCGAGTTGCCGATCATCATCCCGGCGACCGGGACCAGGGTCCGCCCCTGCAACGGGAACACCCGCAGGCCGAAGATCACCCCCAGCGTCACCACCGCCGCGCCGGCGAACGCGGCCACGGCCAGCGGCGCGAACCGCGGCACCTCCGGCGCCCTACGGCGCGCGACATCCCCGGCGTACGCCACCATCCCGGCGACCCACGCCCACGACCACCACAGCGACCTGCCCGGCTCGAACAGCAGCGTGAGCGCACCGCCCACGAGCAGCAACTGCACCAGTGCGCGCACCGCGGCCCACAGCAGTTGCCGCTCCAGCCCCAACCGCCGCCACAGCGAGATCCCGGCCGCGAACGCCACCAGGATCAGCGACGTCGCCAGGCCCAGCCAGCCGACTTGGCCGTTCATCACGCCACCGAGCCGTCGCCCGGGCGGGATGCGACCGGGCCCAGCCCCTGGCTGCGGCCGGACTCCAGGCGCAGGACCCGGTCGGCGGCCCTGGCCACCTGCGCCGCGTTGTGGGTGACCCACAGGGCCGGGGTGCCGTCGGCGGCCAACTCACGCACCGCACGCTCGATGACCTCGGCCGCCTCCGTGTCGACGGCGGAGGTCGGTTCGTCCAGCAGCAGCACCTGCGGTCCGGCCATCAAGGTGCGGGCCAGACACACGCGTTGCGCCTCCCCACCCGAGAGCCCGGCCACGTCGCGGTCCAGCCACGATCCGCTCAACGCGACCCGGGCCAGCGTCTCGCGCATCCGCGCATCGGGCGCGTCCGGATCGGCCGCGCGCAGGTTGTCGGCGACGGTGCCGGGAAACGGCGTCGGACGCTGGAAGCACATGCCCACCCGGCGCCGCAGCCACAGCGGGTCGAGCGCGGCGATGTCCGAGCCGTAGAACGACACCCGCCCGCTCGTCGGCAGCTCCAGCCGGTTGCACAACCGCAGCAGCGTCGATTTGCCCGAGCCGGACGGGCCGAACACGGCCGTCACGCCGTGCGCCGGGATGGCGGCGGTCAGCCCGTCCAGGGCGCGCACGCCCTGGCGTTCGACGACGACGTCGAGGAACTCGAACATCACGTCGTTATCGGCGTCCTGATCGACCACCCGCTTATCCTGCATCACCGCGGCCGCCGTCCATCGCGTCTTCGCGAGCGGCGCGGCGAACACCTGCGAACCGGCCGTAAACGCCGTCAGAGCCCGTTAGCTGGTGAGACGGGCTGCGACCGGTCAGCGGCGTCGCCTACAGTTAAGTCATGCCTACTAAATCTGATCCTGGCGAAATCGGCGACGTGGAACCTGTGGCCGACAGCACCGCCAGCCAGGCCAGGCGGGTCGTCGCGGCGTACGCCACCGACGCCGACGAGTGCCGGGTATTCCTGTCCATGCTGGGTATTGGGCCTTCGAAACTCGACGCATAAATGTCTCCCGGGGGTGGGCGAAGCGCAACGGCGGCCAAGTACGGCAACTCCGACTTCGTCGTAGTCGCCAACCGGTTGCCGGTGGACCAGGAGCGGCTTCCCGATGGCACCACGGCGTGGAAACGCAGCCCCGGAGGATTGGTCACCGCCCTCGAGCCGCTGCTGCGCCGCCGGCGTGGGGCGTGGGTCGGCTGGGCCGGGATCGTCGACGAGGACACCGACCACGATGACGAACCGATCGTCCAGGAAGATCTGGAGCTCCGGCCGGTCAGGCTGAGCGCGGCCGACGTCGCCGAATACTACGAGGGTTTCTCGAACGCCACGCTGTGGCCGCTGTATCACGACGTCATCGTCAAACCGATGTACCATCGCGAATGGTGGGAGCGCTACGTCGACGTCAATCGCCGCTTCGCCGAAGCCACCTCCCGTGCCGCGGCAAAAGGCGCGACGGTCTGGGTGCAGGACTACCAGCTGCAGCTGGTGCCGAAGATGCTGCGCGAACTGCGGCCCGACCTGATCATCGGTTTCTTCCTGCACATCCCCTTCCCGCCGGTCGAGCTGTTCATGCAGATGCCGTGGCGGACCGAGATCGTCGAGGGCCTGCTCGGCGCCGACCTGGTCGGGTTCCATCTGGCCGGCGGCGCGCAGAACTTCCTGTTCTTGGCCCGGCGGCTGATCGGGGCCAACACCTCGCGCGGGGCGGTGGGGGTGCGGTCGCGCTACGGCGAGGTGGAACTGGACTCCCGCGTCGTTCGGGTGGGCGCCTTCCCCATCTCCATCGACTCCACCGCGCTGGACCAGGCGGCCCGCCACCGCGACATCAAGCGCCGCGCCCGGGAGCTCCGGGCCGAGCTGGGCAACCCGCGCAAGGTGCTGCTGGGCGTCGACCGGCTCGACTACACCAAGGGCATCGACGTTCGCCTGAAAGCCTTTTCGGAGCTGCTCGCGGAGGGCCGCGCCAAGCGCGACGACACCGTGCTGGTCCAGCTGGCGACACCGAGCCGCGAACGGGTGGACAGCTACCAGCAGTTGCGCAACGACATCGAGCGTCAGGTCGGCCACATCAACGGCGAGTACGGCGAAGTCGGGCACCCCGTGGTGCACTACCTGCACCGGCCGGTCCCGCGCGACGAACTCATCGCGTTCTTCGTGGCCGCCGACGTCATGCTGGTCACCCCGCTGCGCGACGGGATGAATCTGGTCGCCAAGGAGTATGTCGCCTGCCGCAGCGATCTCGGCGGCGCGCTCGTGCTCTCCGAATTCACCGGTGCCGCCGCCGAATTGCGCCAGGCGTATCTGGTCAATCCGCACGACCTCGAGGGCGTGAAGGATTCGATCGAGGCCGCGCTCCACCAATCCGACGAAGAGGGACGCCGCCGGATGCGGTCACTGCGCCGCCAGGTGCTGGCTCATGACGTCGACCGGTGGGCGCGGTCGTTCCTCGATGCGCTCGCCGAATCCCGGCCCGGCGGCGCCGATTAGGGCGCATCCGCAAGACCCCATGGTGTTGCCGCCCGAACGCTGTGATACTCAGGTGCGAGGGTCGCACGCGAAGGAGGGGCATCACATGAAGCTCCGTCACGGAATGGCGGCCGGTGCCGGTATCTTCACGGCGGTCGCGGTGGGAATCGCGCTGCAGTCCGGTGAACCGGCCAAGGCGCTCGGACCACCGGCGGACGGCAACTATTCGTTCAACGAGGCTGGCGTGTCCGGGGTTACATGGACTGTCACGGCGATATGCGATCAGCCGTCCGGCACCCGCAACATGAACGATTACTCCGATCCGATCGTGTTCGCGATGCAGTGCGCGCTCAACGTCGTGAGCTTTACCGATGAGAAGATCAGCGCGGCGGACAAGCTGCAGAACTTCAGCGGCCGCGCCCGAATGTCGAGCATGCTGTGGACTTTCCAAGTCACCAAGGACAACGGCGTGTCCTGCCCCGGCGGCGGCACCGCGCCGTCCACCGAAACCTTCGCGTTCAGCGACGAAACGATGAGCGGCACCCACACCACCATGCACGGACCCGTGTGCGGCATGGAGCCGGAGATGAAGAAGCAACCGTTCTCGCTGTCGCTGATCGGACCGCCGCCCAGCCCGGTGCAGCGTTACCCGTTGTACTGCAACGGCATTGCGATGTGCTACTGACGTTGACCGGTTGCCGGCAGGGCTAGATCGGCGTGATGTAGGCGATCAGCCACTGCTTGCCGACCTTTTTGAAGTCCACCCGCAGCCGGCTGCCGTCATACAGCGGCTGGCGTGACTTGTCGGTCACGGTGCGGTTCATGAAGACCATCACCGATGCCGATTCCCGTTTGGCCGACATCACCCCCACGCCAACGACATTGGCCTGCACCACCACTTCGCGCTTCTTGGCCTCGGGGATGATCTGGTTGTTGGCGCTCTTCTGGAACTCCGCGCGATAGTCCGGGGTCAGCAGCGGATACGCCGCCGACAGGCTCCGTTCGACCGTCTGGTAGTCGTAGGCGAAGACCTCCGGAATCTCCTTGGCCGCCAGGCCGGGCAACACCGCCCGCGCCGCCTGCTCGCCGCGCGTCTGCACCCTGTCCCAGTACATCCAGCCGGCCACCGCGGACAACCCGACGAACGCCGCGGCCAGGAGGTAACCCGCGACGACCAGCAGCCAACGCCGCCATCGCATCAATTGCCTCCGTCGGGATACTTCAGGTCGTAGCCGCTCATCTTGCCGGCGTCGTCTTCGTGGACGATGACACGTAGGCGGTAGGGCATGGACGGCTTGTTGACGCCGTCGATGTCGGCGACCGTGACGCGCACCGACACCAGCACCGACGCGTTATTGGTAACGGCGTCAACGCCTTCCAGTGCGGCCCCGTTGACGACGGCTTCCGATGTCGCATTGGTGGAGCGGAAGAGCGCCTTGAGGTTTTCGGCGTTGTTGTTGGCGCCGAGCATGCCGCGCAGCGGGCCGCTGGTGCCGTTGATGAACCGGTTCACGCTTTCGTCGATGTTGTCCTGCTTGTAGCTGAACATGTTGACCACCGTCTGCGTGGCGGTGTCGACGAAACGCTGATCGCGCGCCTGCGCCGTGGTGGCGTGGCGCTGCGAAACGAGCAGCGCCGCCACACAACCGGCCAGCACACCGACCGCCAGCAGTGCGGCCGCGAACGAGATCCACGCCACCAGGGCACGGTGCGGCTGCCGGCGCGGTGGCGGCTTGATGGACTTGAGGGCCTTGACGGGTTTGGGCGTCGGCTTCGCCGCGGGCGCAACGTCGGTGTGGACCGTTACGTCCTGGGCCGAATCACCCTTGGCCGGACCCGCCGCGCGGGAGGCCCGACGGCGCACCCGTGGTTTGTTCGTTTGTTCGTCTGCCACGGCAGTGTCCATTACATCGGCCTTGGATCAAGCATGAGGTCCACCCAGTTCTCGGCGCCGGAGGTACCGGTGGCGCCGGCCGCGAAGATACCAGTGCCACCGGCCGGATCGACAAACGCGCCGGTCTTCTCGTCGTAGGTCGCGTATGCCGGCGGCCCGCTGGCCTGGGGTTGCCCACCGGGCGGCGGGCCCCACGGCTTCTCCGGTCCCGGGCCCGCCGGCGGCGGGCTGATGCCCTCCGGCGCGGGCGGCGGGGGCAGCCACTTCGGGTACGGAAGCTGCGGCGGCACCGGCGGCACCCCGGGCGGCTGCCAGGACGTGAACGGCGGTGGCGGCCCGTTGTCGTTGGGCGGCGGCGGAGCGAAGGCCGGCTGCTTGTTGGGCAACGGACCCGGGCCGGGCACCACACCCGGCGGCGGCGGCCCGACGATGGGTGTTCCCGGATCGGGCTCAGCGCCCGGCGGGATGTACGGGAACTTGTTGGGCGGCAACACGTTCAGCCCGTTGGTCACCGGGGTGTCGTAGGGCACCGGCGGACCGCGCCACGGGTTGCGGCCGATCGGCACGTAGCCCTTCGGGTCGCGACAGAGCTGGATGGTCGGTGCGCGTTTGCCGGGGAATTCCTGGCACGGGTAGTTGCGGGCGCCACGCACGGTGCTGGGATCGTTTTGCGCGGTCTTGCAGTACATGTCCTTCGGCAGCTCGCGCACCGTCTCGTCGGCCGGGGTGCGCATCAACGGCGGCGGCAGGAAGCCGACAGCGCATGGCGGCGGGTCGTTGAGGTCGAGCTTGAAGTCCAGCTTTCCACCCTCGTCGATGGGGGGACCACCCGCCATCGTGATGATCGCGGCGAACAGCGCCGGCAGGACCACCAGCAGCTGCTCGATCGACTTGTGGTAGATCACGCCCACCCGGCCCAGGTTGGCCAGGCTGGCGGCCAGCGCCGGGAAAGAGGGACGGATGCCGGAGAACGCGGTGCTCGCCTCGTCGGTGGCGCCGGGGGCGGTCGCCAGCGTGTCGCGCAACTGCGGGTCGGCCTGACGCACCTCGGAGGTGAACCGCGCCAGCCCGTCGGACAGCGACTTGATGTCCGCGCCGGCGCGGATCTGCGCCTGCAGGAACGGGCCGGCCTGGTCGATCAACTGCGAGACTTGCGGATAGTTTGCGTTGGCCTCGTCCACCAGCAGCCTGGCGGACTCGAACAGCCGGGCCATCTCGGGACCCGATCCGTTGGCGGCGACGAACGTCTCGTGCAGCAGCTCACGCAACCGGGTATCGCCCAGGCTGTTGACCAAGGTCTCGGAGCGCTTCAGCAGGTCGGCGACGTCCTGGCCGATCCGGGTGTTCTTGCGCTCGATGCGAGAACCGTTGACCAGCTTGCTCAATGCCGGTGAACTGGGCGGCACCAAGTCGATGTACTGCTCGCCCACGGCGGACACACTTTTGACGGTCGCGGTGACGTTCGACGGGATGGCGGTCCCGCTGTTCAGCCGCATGTCGGCGATGACGCCGTTGGGGCTCAGCCCCACCGACTCGACCCGGCCGACGGCCACGCCGCGGTAGGTGACGTTGGCGTTCTTGTACAGGCCGCCCCCGGCAACGAAATCGGCGCTCACTCCGTAGGTTCCGATGCCGAACGTCGCGGGCAACCGCAGGTAGAAGATCGCCATCACGGTCAAGGTGATGACGGTGATCACCGCGAAAATCACCAGCTGGATCTTGGTCAGTCTGTCGTGCATCTGCGCCCGCCCCCTAGTGTCCCGAAGCCGTGCCGGGCGGAATCTTGAACGGGTCCGCGGCCTGTCCGGACAGGTTGGCCAGTTCGCCGGTCAAGAAGTCGGGCGGATTGAGGATCTCGTTCATGTGGGCCATGTTCGGGTCGAAATACGCCGTGGTGAAGAACGTTTCGCCCAGCCGGCGCAGGGTGAGGTCGAAGGTGGTGAACACGTTGAGGTAGTCACCGCGCACGGCCTGCTTGATGCCGTAGTTGGGGAACGGGAACGTCAGCAGGATCTGCAGCGAGGTGACCAGGTTTTTCCGGTTGTCGTTGAGCGCCTTGACGACCGAGTACAGGTCCTTCATGTCGGCGGCGAAGTCCACCTTGGTCTTAGCCAGGATGTGGGAGGTGACGTTCGCCAGTTTGTGCAGCGCGCTAAACGCCTCGACGATGTGATCGCGGTTCTTGTTGAGCACGCGAATGGCCTCGGGCAGCGTGTCGAGCGCCCGGCCCAGGTTGTCCTTATCGTGCGCCAGGTTGGCCGAGAATCGGTTCAACCCGTCGACCGCTTCGATGATGTCGTTGACCTGGCGGTTGAGCCCCGAGGTCAGTTCCGCGAGCCTGGGGACCAGGTCGACGAACTGGTCCTGCCGGCCGGCGACGGCCCGGTAGGTCTCGTCGGTGATCTCTTCCAGCGCACCGACGTTTCCCTTGTTCACCACCACGCCCAGCGCCGAGAGCACCTCTTCGGTGGTGGGATAGCGGCCGGTGTTGGCCTCCGCGATCTTCGACCCGTCCTTGAGCTTGCCAACGGCCGGCTTGTCCTTGGGACGCGCCAAGTCGATGTGCATCGAACCGAGCAGCGATGTCTGGGCGACCGTCGCGGTCGAGTTTGCGGGCAGCACCACGTTTTTGTCCAGCGCCAATTTGACTGCGGCATAGAACGATCCGTCGGCCCGCTGTTCGGCCGCGATGCCGGCGACGCTGCCGACGGTGACGTCGTCCACCATGACCGGAGAGTTCTGCGGCAGGGTCGCCACGTCGGGCAGCTCGACGGTGATCGAATAGGCGCCGCTGCCGTGGCCGGCGGTGCCCGGCATCGCCAGCGAGTTCAGCCCGCTGAATTGGCAGCCGGCCAGCAGCACGCTGCCCGTCGCCAATCCGCCTGCGCGCAACCACATCCGGTTCATCCGCCACCACCCAAGCCGGCCGCCGGCCCGTTGGGCGCCTGGCCCGGAGGCGGGCCCGGCAGCGGACCGAAGGCGCTTCCGGCGGCGGGGCCAGGAGCTGGAGCGGCACCGGGCGGCGCCGGCTGGCCCGGCGCGGGAGCGGCCTGCGGGGCCGTCGGGACCAGCAGGGCCTGCAGGTCCGCCGGGTTCTGGGCGTCCGGCGGCGTCTGGGTGCCCTTGGCCGGAATCCAGGTCAGCTGCGGCACCGGCGTCGCCGACTTGGCCTGGGTCTCGGGGGTGTCGTAGATGATCTGGCCCTTGTACGCCGTAATCGTGTTGAGCGGGTGGAACATCAGCGGCGGGTAGTTCACGGTGAGCCGGCGCAGCACCGGACCGAGCCGCTCACGGCAGAGCTCGGCGCGCTTGAAGTAGTCGGGCGCCCTGGGCCCGGCGGCGGTCTCGAAGGAGCCACCGCAGATGAACTGCACGGGGTTGGCGAATTCCGGTATCGACAGCAGGCCGTTGAGGGTGCCCTGCGCGGGGTCGTAGATGTTGTAGAAGTTGGCGATACCCGGGCCCGCCACGTGCAACACCTGCTCGATGTTGTCACTCTGGTCGCTCAACGTCTTCGCGAAATCGTTGAGGTTGTTGACCGTATCGACGATCGTGGAGTTGTTCTCGTGCAGGAAGCCCCGGATGTCCGACAGCGCCTTGTTCAGGGTGCCCAGGGTGGTGTCGAGGTGGCGCGAGCTGTCGGCGAGCACCTGAGACACCGAGGCGACGTTGCCGGCGAACTGAACGATCTGCTCGTTACTGGACGAGAGCGCGTTGACGAGCACCTGCAGGTTTTTCACCGTGCCGAAGATGTCGCCGCGCGAATCCCCAAGGCGCCCAGCGGCTTGCGAGAGCTCGCGCAGGGCGTTGTGGAACGACTGGCCCTTGCCGTCGAAGGTGTCCGCGGCCTGGTTGATCGCCGAGCCCAACGGTCCCTGCAGGGATCCGGCCGTCGGACCGAGCTGGACGGCCAGCTGGGTCAGCGACTCCTTGACCTCGTCCCATTCCACCGGGACGGCGGTGCGGCCCAGGCCGATGCTGGCGCCATCGGCCATCTCGGCCCCGCCGGTGTACGCCGGCGTCAACTGAATGAACCTGGCGGCCACCAGGTTTGGCGACATGATGATCGCCTTGGCGTCCTTGGGGACCTTCACGTCCTTGGAGACGGCCATGGTGATCTTGACGTCGGAGGGCCGCGGCTCGATCGTGTCGATGGTCCCGACCGGGACACCGAGGATGCGCACCTGATCGCCGGGATACAGGCCGACGGCAGAGGTGAAGTAGCCGATGATCTTGCGGTTCTTCTCCTGCGACGACAGCACATACACGCCACCCACCAGCACCGCGACCAGCGCGATGATGGTGGCGTAGCGCAGCCCCCGGCTACGGATGATCCGCTGCATCACGGCGCTTTCGGCCTGATCGTCCAGCGTTCCTGAATCAGGCCGCGCAGGTAGTCGGCGAGGCTGGCAGGCATCTTGCCGGGCTGGTAGAAGAAGTCGAACATGGTGGCGAGCAGTGGCGCCGGGATCACGCCGTAGACGTTGACGTTGAATCCGGGACCCGAACCGACGACCTCACCCAGCTCGGTGGCGTAAGTCGGCAACCGCTTGAGCGCCTCGGTGATGTAGTCGCGGCGCTCGTTGAGGTTGGACAGCACGTCGTTGAGCTTGCCCAGCGCGGGACCGAACTCCTTGCGGTTGTCGGCGACGAAACCGGAAATCTGCGTCGAGAGATCCTGGATCCCCGAGATCAGCTGGGCCAGGGAGTCACGGCGTTCGTCGAGGGCGGCGAACAACTCGTTGCCGTCGTCGACCAGCTTGTTGACCTGCTCGGCGCGCTGG
>NZ_LZMG01000035.1:0-766 GCF_001673615.1 Mycobacterium sp. 1245499.0 | reverse complement strand
GTGTGCACGCCGCACCCCTTTCCGGACGGATCGGCCGTCAATCCATGGCGAGGCCGCCATTGACCTCCAGGCAGTGGCCAGTGATGAAACCGGAATCCTCGCCGGCCAAAAACGCCACCGCCTTGGCCACCTCTTCCGGCGTGACGAGCCGCCCCATGGGATTTGTCGCCCCGAGCTGGCCTACTTCTTCGGCCGTCAACAGCGAGTTCGCCGTCGGGTCGGCGACCGTGGCGGGCGAAACGAGGTTGGCGGTGATCTGGTGTGGAGCCAGCTCGAGTGCGACGTACCGGACGAACTGATCCATTGCCGCCTTGGCGGTTCCCAACGTGATCATGCCTTGCCGGGGCCGACGGGACAGCACCGTAGTGAGATAGATCAACCTGCCATAACCGTGCGAAATCATCTGGGGTGCAACGGCTTTTGTTAGCAGAAAGGTGGCATGCAGCTCGCGGTCCAGTTTGCCGCCGAGCTGCTCCCAGCTCAGATCGGCGAACGAGGTGACGTCGTAGGGGATCAGTGCGTTGTGCACGAGCACATCGATGCCGCCCCACCTCTCGTTGGTTTCGTCGACCATTACGGCGACGTCGTCGGGCTGCGTGACATCGGCCCGGATCGCGGCGGCCACGCCACCGGCATCGGTCACAGCCGCCACCACCCGGTCTGCCTCGTCGGCGCTGGACCGGTAGTTGACGACCACCCGGAATCCCTGCTCCGCCATGACCAATGCGGTTGCCGCCCCGATGCCCCGGCTAGCTCCGGTGATCAC